>NZ_WIWH01000146.1:0-267 GCF_009600035.1 Pseudomonas sp. FSL R10-2964
GTGCTGGTCCAGCCCGCTGTGCTGGTGCTGGACAGGCCAAACAGGTGATCGGTGCGGGTGTAATTAAGCGAGTAGTTGATGTCGCGCCAAACCCAGTAGTTGGGGTTGACGGTACTTTTGCGGCTGAGAATCTGCGGGTAGTCGTGGTACACCAACCCGGCTTCGAGCTTGGCGTCATCGTCAAAGGTGTAAGTGGTTTTGCTGCCGATCCAGGTGGAGCCGAGCTTGGTCGAGTCGCCGCGCGTATCACGGGTGGCGATGTTGGTT
>NZ_WIWH01000147.1:0-266 GCF_009600035.1 Pseudomonas sp. FSL R10-2964
GCTCCACGACCTGGACTCGAACCAGGGACCCAATGATTAACAGTCATTTGCTCTACCAACTGAGCTATCGCGGAACTGCATATTTCAACTTTTACAACAATAAAAAAGCGTCCGTAAGGACGCTCTTTTATGGCCTCTGATGCAACTGGCATCAGCGCCTTATTTTCTATACCCATTACTGCCGGGCAGAAAATGGTCGGGGTAAGGGGATTCGAACTCCTGACATCCTGCTCCCAAAGCAGGCGCGCTACCGGACTGCGCTATAC
>NZ_WIWH01000148.1:0-265 GCF_009600035.1 Pseudomonas sp. FSL R10-2964
GTTAGAGTGCCGCCCTCGATGTTGCCTATTGCCCCCATGTCTTCGGCGCTCAGTTTCAAGCTGGCCCGGCCCGCAACCAGTTTTACCGCGTCGACCACTGCATAGCGGCGCCCATCTTTCGCCTGATAAAGCTGGCCAGCATCCACCAGGGCGCCGCTGGCTCCCTCGACTAACGCGAGCCCAGTGGCCGAAACAGCAGGTTTTCGGCCATCACTCAACCTCCAATCAGCCCAGTTGAGCAACATGGGTTCGTCGCACGTTGCCG
>NZ_WIWH01000149.1:0-265 GCF_009600035.1 Pseudomonas sp. FSL R10-2964
GCCAGGTAACAACGCTTCGAACAGTGCCGATGTACCCAGTGCCAATGCCGACACCAGCACACCAACAGAAACGCCGGTGGCTGCAAGCAAAGACCTGATTCACGTCAAAACCGACGTACTGGATATTGCAATTGATCCACAGGGTGGTGACGTTGCCCAACTGCGTCTGCCGCTTTATCCACGTCGCCAGGACCACCCGGATGTGCCTTTCCAGCTGTTCGATAACGGCGGTGCGCGTACTTATCTGGCACAAAGTGGCCTGACA
>NZ_WIWH01000150.1:0-258 GCF_009600035.1 Pseudomonas sp. FSL R10-2964
GTCTTGCCCAGCAGTCATTCAGTCACGAACCGTTGCGCCTTTCGATCATCTGCCGTTGCAGCAGCGATCTTTTGCCGTATCTGTGCCTTTGTTTTTCGATGCGATTCAAGAGTGACGAATACCGGGACTGGAAGCTCGCCCTGGTACTCAACAAAGTGAGGCGCCGTTTCTGGCGTTAAACCCAATCTTTTCATGCGTTCTCCGTCATCTGAGGTTTAACGATAGGAGCGGCAATGGCCGGTTCTAGAGCCTACCACG
>NZ_WIWH01000151.1:0-258 GCF_009600035.1 Pseudomonas sp. FSL R10-2964
TCAGGGTGCGGGTCAGCGAGTCGCCTACTTTGGAATGATCCGGCTCGGGGTTCCAGGTTTCGCTCAGGCTCAGGCTGCGGGCCGGTAACCAGGCGGCAGTGGCCGGGTAGTCTTCAGGCTTGGGCTTGACCTGCAAGGGGATCTCGGTGGAGGTCACGTGGACCATTTTCCCGGGTTTGGGCGCGCTGGGCGTCGAGGTGTTGCCGGGCTGGTTGTCCACCTGGGTCGCGCTGAAGGTCAACGCGGGGATTTGCAGCT
>NZ_WIWH01000152.1:0-255 GCF_009600035.1 Pseudomonas sp. FSL R10-2964
GGAGTAATCATCTCCCCCCTTTCTCTTGGCGTCAGGGCTCCCTATCAATATAACTTGCTTTGCATTCTTCATTCGATTTCGAAGATTTTTTTTAATTGTTTCTCTTTGGCTTGTATCCCTAGATATGCATAGGTCGTGCGCATCAAAAAAGTCAAAGTCAATATTATCATTGTCACGCCATGCCTCCATGAGTCTGTACAAAAGAATATCTTCGCTTGCAAAGGCAACATAGGTTTTGTTCCGATACGCCATAAT
>NZ_WIWH01000153.1:0-253 GCF_009600035.1 Pseudomonas sp. FSL R10-2964
GCCGGGAGCTGCGCCGCAATCGAGATGTCTGTGGCGGCTACTCGGCCCACGCGGCCCAGCAGCAGATGCAGGCTCGCCGCCAGGTGTGTCGACCGAAGCGAAAGCTGTTGCGGGGTGGTGAGCGCTTCGAGTTGGTGGCGCATATGCTCCGTGAGCGTTTGTCTCCCGAGCAGATTGCCGGCAAGCTGCGCAGCATGAACATTCCCAGCCTCAGAGATGCCTACGTCTGTCGCGAGACGATCTATAACGCGAT
>NZ_WIWH01000154.1:0-252 GCF_009600035.1 Pseudomonas sp. FSL R10-2964
GCTTAATCGCTCTATCAGCACTCGATTAAACCCTGCTGGATCTTCCATTTGTGGCGCATGGCCCATGCCGGGGAACTCGACCAGTTGCGCGCCCGGAATCAGCTTGGCCGCTTGCTTGCCCAAGACCTTGTAATGCCCGATTCTGGCCTTGACCTCGGGCGGTGCAATATCACTGCCGATGGCTGTGGTGTCGGCATCACCGACCAGCAACAACGTCGGCACTTTCAGGTTGGGCAATTCATAGAACACCGG
>NZ_WIWH01000155.1:0-250 GCF_009600035.1 Pseudomonas sp. FSL R10-2964
ACTTTAGGTCCAAAACTCATGCTTGGGATCGTTTCGCACAATTTCGTTGCCGCACGTCACCCATTCCGAAAACGGGTATCGGGGCGCATATAAAGCATGAGTTTTTGCCACCGAAACCATTTCTTCATTTTTTGCAACGAACATGCCCAATCCACCACTTTAGGTCCTAAACTCATGTTTGGGGTGTTTTCGCGCAATTTCGTTGCGGCACGTCACCCATTCCGAAAACGGGTATCGGGGTGCATACAAA
>NZ_WIWH01000015.1:0-119312 GCF_009600035.1 Pseudomonas sp. FSL R10-2964
ACAGTTTCAACAATCAGCTGTCACCGGTAGAGTTTGAAAAGCGTTACGCAGCGAGCCTGGAGAGTGTCTAGGAAACCTGGGGCGATTCAGATTTCTTCCCGTGCCATGGCTTCCCACAGAAACGGGAAACCGTTGGCATCGGTGCGCTCTCCAGTGGCGAGGGCGACATGGGCAGGAAGCGGCGCGCCGCCACCGAGTGCCTCGACATGCCAGGCCAGGCGGCTGCGCCACTCCAGTGTGATCGCGCGCAAATGGGCCTGGCGAATGCCATTGGCGACCACTAGCACACCGTGGTTGGCGAGCATGGCCCATTTCTGGGCTCCCAGTGCCGTCACTACGGCGCGGCCGAGGACGGTGTCCTCGACGGTACCGCGATATTCGTCGTAGAGCACCGGGTCGCTATCAACCAGGGCGGAGGTCTGGTCGTAAACCGGCGGGATGCGCCCCGCGGCTGACCAGACGCCTGCCCAGCGCGGGTGGTTATGGATGACCACCTCAACATCATGGCGCGCGGCATGTAAATCCATATGCAGGTTGATCGCCGGGGTGATGTTCCATTCGCCTTCGATGACCTTGCCGGTCTGGTCGAGGCGCAGGATGTCCGAGGCGGTTACTTCGCCCCAGGTGAGCTCCCAGGGGTTGGCCAAATAGGTGCCATCGTCCTGCTTGACGGTGACATGACCGGCAATATGGTCGTTATAACCCTCTCGATACAGCACCCGGCACAGCAGCGCCACGCGTTGGTGCGCAGTCAGTTCGGGCAACAGTGCATACCGGCCTGGCCTGGGAATGTAGCGGGCCAGGAGGTCGTGATTAAGTTCATCGTTCATCATTCTGGTGTGCTCCTCTGCAGCGGTTGTGATCCGTGAATGTTCCTTCAGAACTCACGCCTGCAAGGGTTCGCGGGCGAATACCGAGGTGCGCTGCATGCGCCGTTGATGGGGTTGGTAGTCCAGAATGGCGTTGTGCAACACGCTTCGGTTGTCCCAGAGCACCATGTCACCGACACGCCAGCGATGGCGAAACCCGAATTGCACGTGCTGGCAGTGCGCGTGCAGATAGTCCAGGATCGCGTCGCTTTCAGAGGGGGCCATACCTTCGATATGGGTGGTGTAGGTCGGGCTCAGATACAGGGCTTTGCGACCGGACACCGGGTGCTGGATCACCAGCGGGTGCAGGTGGCGGCGGTTCATCTGCACGACCTCGGCATAGCGCTCATGGCTGACGACGCTCTGGCGCAGCGCTGCCGTCATGGGCCCGTTCATGTCGTGCCAGGCGCTGAGCCCGTCGAGGTAGTGCTGCATACGCCCGGACAGGCTGTCATAGGCCGTGGTCATGCTGATCCAGCACGTATCGCCGCCACAGGGGGGAAGGATCTGGGCGTGGGTCATGGTGACAATCGGCGGGTCGGGCAGGAAGCTCTCGTCGTGGTGCCACATATCCGCCCGGTCACCCAGCCTGGAGTCGATCACGGTGATCTGTTCAAAGCCTGCGCCCAGGTTGGGATAGAACGTGTGAACTTCGGGCTCGCCGAAATATCGTGCAATGGCCAGGTGTTGTTCTGGCTGTAGCCATGGGGCGTGCAGTACCAGGGCTTCATGTTTGACCAGCGCGGCTTCCAGTGCCGCCAGGGTTTGCGGCTGAAAAACAGTGGCAGGATCCAGGTCAAGCACTTCGGCGCCCAGGTGTGGGCCAAGGGGCTGGAGGGTGAGTGGTGAAGGCATGGGCAATCTCCCGGCAGGCTGAAATATCCGATCTTATAGAGGGCGTATCACTACACGTTTGGACGATGTCCGAGCGTCTCCAAAGATCATACTGACGTCATCAGGGTTGAGATATTCGCATTCTGCGGGCATCTGATTGCGTATTTAACCTAATGATAAAAAAGGAAAATATCTGAAATTAAGAACAGCAAAAAATACTCCGCTCGGGTTCCCATGAGCAAGCCAGCCGATGACAATACAAAGGGTCTGATGCCTGCGCTGCGCAAGCGGCCGGTGCAATCCCGCTCACGGGCACTGGTCGATGCTGTTGAGCAAGCCTGCCTGCAGATTCTGGATGAAGCAGGAGAGGCGGCGCTGACGGTCGCCCGCATCGCCGAGGTATCTGGTGTCGCGGTCGGCTCGATCTACCAGTATTTTCCCAGCAAGGACGCCATCGTGGCTTTGCTGTACGAGCGTGTGCTCGACGAAGAGTCCGAGCAGTTGCTGAAGGTGCGGGAAAAGTTGATTGGCGTGCCCCTGAAGTCGGCGCTGGAACAAATTCTGGCCAACATCATTCGCGTCGAAACACGCTTGTTCAGGCTGAACAAGGTGTTTCATTTGCGCTATCACTCGGCCTTGCACCTGGGCATGTGGCGCGGGCCATATACCACCACCGGGGAATTTATCGAAGCGACCTGGTTGCCGCTGCTGCAGTTGTATGAAGATGAAATATCCACGCAACACCCGGCCATGGCCGCTTACCTGCTCGGGCAGGGGCTGCGCAGTGTTATCCGCTCGGTACTGGAAGACATGCCAGACCAGCTTGAATCCAGGGCGCTGCTCGATAGCCTGGTGGCCATGGCCATGGGGTGCCTGCGGCCTTGCACGTGGGAGTGATCTGGCGGTCGGCCCGCTGTTGCGGCTTCGCACGCCGAGCAGTTGCGGGCGCTACACGGATCACCAGTCAGCTTGAAACAGCCAGTTGCACCTTGACCTTCTTTATCCTGCAACTAAGGTCGTGGTAGTGCACCCACCGCGCAGCGTCTGTTCTTGAGCGTGATCCGAAGGCAGGGATATGCAAATTAATCACCCATGTTCAGCACTACGCCCGTTTCTCTGGTACGCAGCCGTCAGCTTGCTGACCCTGGCTATGGCAGCGCAAGCCCATGCCGAAGACACCTGCAGCGCCTTGGCCGCCAGGGCCTTGCCCGATGCGACCATCACCGTGGCCGAGGCCATTGCCCCCGGGCAGTACCCAATGCCGCAAAACCCGCTGACCCGATTGGGGAGTTTCTCCGGCATGAACCCGGCAGGGCGCCCCGCAGTCGGGCCAAACCCGGCCTTTTGCAGGGTTGCTGCCACACTCAGGCCCAGCAGCGATTCAGATATCAAGATCGAAGTCTGGTTGCCGCTCAATGGCTGGAACGGCAAGTTACTGGGTGTCGGCAGTTTTGGCTGGGGCGGAGCGATGATGTACCCGGCCATGCTCGCCGGGCTTGAGCAGGGCTACGCCACGGCAGCGACCGATACCGGACACGACAGCGGTACTGAAGAAGGCAAGGGCGGGCAGTTCGCCCTGGGCCACCCGGAAAAACTGATCGATTATGCCTGGCGCGCCGACCACCTGATGACGGTACATGCCAAGGAACTGATCAAGGCCTACTACGGAAAACCGGCCAGCCGGGCGTACTGGATAGGCTGTTCGCTGGGCGGCCTTGAAGGTCTGATCGAAGCCAGGCGCTTTCCCGATGACTACGATGGTATCGTCGCCGGTGCGCCGCCCAACCCGCTGGTCAAGTTCAATGCCGCCCAGCTCTGGCCCGGCTGGTTGCTCGGTCGCCACCGCGATGTGAACATGACCAAGGCCAAGCTCGAGATGGTCAGCAAGGCGGCGCTCAAGGCCTGCGCCACGCCCATTGGCCTCAAGCAGGGGTTTATCGACGACCCGCAGCATTGCGATTTTGAGCCTGAACAATTGCAGTGCAAAGGCACCGAGACAGCCGACTGCCTGACGGCGGGGCAGGTAGAGCTGATGCAGCAGCTCTATCGAGGGCCGATCAACCCGCGTACCGGGGAAGTGATCTTTCCTGGCGTGGCCAAGGGCAATGAAAACCTGCTCGGTGATTTTGTCGATGGCCAAGCGTTCCCGGTGGCCCTGGACCTGTTCAAGTACGCAGCTTTCCAGGATCCGGACTGGGACTGGACGACCATGGACTGGGACAAGACCGTGAATGAGGCTGTGAACAGGCTCGGGCCCTTGTTGCACGTTGACTCCAACCTCACGGCATTTTTCGACCGGGGGGCAAAGCTACTGCTTTATGTGGGCTGGAACGATTTTCATAACGGCCAGGAGCTGATCGACTACTACCAGTCACTGCTGCGCGATTCGGGCAAGGCGGCCCGGGCCTCGGCCCGGCTGTTTCTGATCCCGGGCATGGGCCATTGTTACGGCGGTGCGGGCTGCGACACCTTTGACAAGTTGGCCATTATCGACAATTGGGTGGAGCACGGCGTAGCACCGCAGCGCATCGTCGCTTCGAAAATTGAAGACGGCAAGGTTGTGCGCACCCGCCCGCTATGTGCCTGGCCGCAGGTCGCCCGTTACGCGGGCAAGGGCGATATCGACAATGCCGACAGTTATGCCTGTGTCGAAGTAACGCAATAGTGGTGCAAAAAAACAAAGGCCTGCATGAGAAGTCTCATGCAGGCCTTTGTGTACCTTGCGCCGGCGCTATTGCGCTGGTTTCAGCGGCCTACCAGCAGTTCTGCGGCCTGATCCAGTAATGCCAACGGGTCCTTGGCCTTATGGATATCCACCGACAGCAGTTGACGAAAGCGCCTGGCGCCAGGGAACCCCTGGCCCAGCCCCAAAATATGACGCGTGATATGGTGCATTGAACCACCAGAGGCTATATGCGCTGCGATATAAGGCCGCAACAGCGTGAGCGCCTCTACCCGCGAAATGACAGGGGCAGAACTGCCAAACAGACGTTGATCGACCTCGGCCAGAATATACGGGTTGTGATAGGCCTCGCGGCCGAGCATCACACCATCAAACACCTGTAAATGTTCCTGGCATTGCTCGAGGGTCTTGATCCCGCCGTTGAGAATGATCTCCAGTTCAGGGAAATCGGTTTTCAACTGCGCGGCAACGTCATAGCGCAGAGGCGGGATATCGCGGTTTTCTTTAGGCGACAGCCCTTCGAGAATGGCAATACGCGCATGCACGGTGAAACTGGTGCAGCCTGCATCACGAACCGTACCGACGAAATCGCACAGTTGTGCATAGCTATCGCGGCCGTTGATGCCGATACGATGCTTGACCGTGACAGGGATAGCGACCGCATCGCGCATGGCCTTGACACAATCGGCCACCAGCGCCGGATGCGCCATCAGGCAGGCACCGATCATATTGTTCTGCACCCGATCGCTGGGGCAGCCGACATTCAGGTTCACCTCGTCATACCCTGCATCCTGAGCCATGCGTGCGCAAACGGCCAAGTCAGCCGGAACACTCCCTCCCAGCTGCAAGGCCAGCGGATGCTCAGACTCGTCATGACGCAAGAAGCGCTCGGCATCACCATTAATCAGCGCACCCGTAGTGACCATTTCGGTGTACAGCAAGGCGTTTTTGGATAGCAGACGCAGAAAAAACCGACAGTGGCGATCTGTCCAGTCCATCATAGGTGCCACGCTAAAGCGCCTGGACACCGCAGAGCCTTTATTTACGGGGTTTGTAGCTGATTTTTCTACCATTTTGCTCTACGTGTTTAAGGCGTGTTTTAGGGGGTAAAAGGGCGTTTTTTGCATGTCACTGGTACAATGTACCATCTCAATTTCGAATTGTACCAGTTGACCATGGCCACGATCAGAGCACGTAAACGCACCGACGGCAGCACCAGTTACACGGCTCAAATACGCCTGATTCGTGAAGGGGCGCAAGTCTATCAAGAGAGCCAGACTTTCGCCCGTAAACAGGCCGCCCAAGCATGGGTTCGCAAGCGTGAAGCCGAACTGGATCAACCCGGCGCGATCGAGCGGGCAAACCGGATAGGCGCCACGGTTAAGGAAATGATCGATCGATACATGGTCGAAATGGAAAAAGCCCGTGGCCTGGGAAAAACCAAGCTGGCCACACTCAAAGCTATCAGCGAGTCCTACCTGGGCGCGGTGAGTGACCAGGACTTGAACTGCCAGATTCTGGTTGAGTACGCGGTCTGGCGAATGGGGCCAGAGGGCGGCGGGGTGCTGCCTCAGACCGCTGGCAATGATTTGGCGCACCTTGGGGCTGTGCTTTCGATTGCGCGCCCGGCATGGGGCTATGAGGTCGACCCTCAAGTAATGGGCAATGCCCGCAAAGTCTTGCGCAAGTTGGGCTACAACATGCGCAGCCGTGAACGTGACCGCCGCCCGACTCTGGATGAGCTGGATAGGCTGCTGGAGTACTTCCAATCGATTCAGGACAGGCGCCCGACTTCGATCAATATGCTCAAGATGACAGCGTTTGCCTTGTTCTCGACTCGGCGTCAGGAAGAGATCACCCGGATCAAGTGGGCGGATCTGGACGCGGAGGGGAGTAGAGTCCTGGTGCGAGATATGAAGAATCCCGGGCAGAAGATAGGCAATGATGTGTGGTGTCATCTACCGCCTGAAGCATTGGCCATCCTGCAGTCAATGCCAAAGACCGTTGACGTGATTTTTCCCTACAGTGCTGAATCAACTTCCGCATCCTGGACACGGGCCTGCAAGTTTTTGGGGATCATCGATCTGCACTTTCACGACCTGCGCCATGAGGGTGTCAGTCGCTTGTTTGAAATGGATTGGGATATACCGAGGGTGGCCAGCGTATCGGGGCACCGCGACTGGAACTCGATGCGTCGCTATACCCACCTGCGTGGACGGGGGGACGCTTATGCAAACTGGAAGTGGTTGGATATTGTGGTAAAGGCGCCCGTGAAGTTGGGCGCCCTGACCTTAAAGTGATTTAACCCCTACGAGGTGCGCTGTTGAGCTGCTGACTCTCCTTCATCGCTGCAGCGCGCTGGCTGTCCAGGTACTCAGAAAGATCCGAGATATGAATGCCCTTGGCACTTTTCTGGCTGGCCTCCATCCGAGTGATGGGGATTTTAATCAGCCCGGCCATCACCTTGCGCTCAAACATATTGGTGGTCAGGTGGGTAAAGTAATCCGTGCAGACCTTATGCAAAGGGATCACCACTTGGGCATCGTATTGGGCCATCAGAACAAACAGAGTTTTCAATTCCCGGTTTCCAGTTCAGCAATGCGAGTTAGCAGTTGGGCAATAACCTTGTTCTTCTGATCGAGCACCAGTTCCAAGGCGAGCGAGCGTTCCAGTCGATGGATTATTTCTCCGTTCATGCTTCGTTGGTTTCTATAGGCGACGGTGGCAATTTCAGGACGAAGACCGTCGGGTAACCGGATTACAAACTTGTCTTGAGCGCGTGAGTCAGTCATTAGTTAGCTCCCAGGGACATGGATTTAGCGAGTAACTGCGCAACTACGGCAGCATCCCGTTCCGATAGCTCGCCCAAGGTCTGGGCCATGCTGCTCAAGCTTTCCAGGCGCACACGTGCCTCTGGTGTTTTGTGTACCAGGTAACCGATCACTGCAGCTCCGATAATTGCGGTGGCCACCAGGTGCCTTGCCGGTGTGGTAGCCTTCAATTCGCTGCTGCTTTGGTTTGTCACTTTCATGGTGTAGTCCTCAGTGGTGGTTGGTGTCGGGGAGCTGTAACTCCTCGACACCACATTTCTAATTCAGGCTTTGAACTGCCAGCAGCTCACCGACTCAGGTGGGGGATTCACCAGGTTGTTTTTCCGCTGGATGCTGTTAATGGCGCTGGATGTGGTGCGATTGATATCAATCAACTTGTGCGATCGGCATTCGCGCAGTAACTGACGCAAGGTGCCGATGTCTGCCAGCTTCTGACGATGTTCTGCCGCTATCTTGGCGAAGCCGTTGAGGTTGATCGCGATGACGTCTGGCTTCTTGCTGTGGTTAACCAACGGTTCGCTGGTGAGCGACTCCAGGTACTCATAGACCTGCCAGAACTCGACTACCGCTGGTGGATCCATGACGATTGCAGACTGGCGTTCGTGCGCCATTTCGATGATCTCTGCGCGGGTGCTCGTGATCATTGCGTCGGTCAATGGCAGCACCAGGGCAAGGCAATCAACAAGTGCAAGCATCATGCTGTGGTTCTTGACGATTCGAGCTGAGCTAAGCGTGCGCAACGAGCGCAGGTGCTCGCGGTGCTTAGGATAGGTTTCGGCGAACTTGGCCATAATCTGTGGCTCAAGACTGATGGCCTGAACAAGGAAGTTGCTGACCTCGTCTGTCGCCATCTGACTCAGTGCATCAGCGGCCGCACTGCTTTCGGCTGTGATCTTTGGCTTGAGAAAGTGCAGTTTGACGATCCGGCTCATAATCGCTTCATTGCCAGTGACGGGAGCGTTTTGGCAGATTGCGATTGCTGCGCGGAACTCAGGCTCATAGGTTTCATTGGTGTTGTTTTTCACACCACGGGTACCCAGCAGGCCGCCACCGAAGAAGTCTTTTAGCTCGTTCATATCGAACGATTTGTTATTCGATGCGTCGTTGTCGCGATCCCCTTCGATAAACACGACCGGCATCCCTGCGACCTGGCCCATCGCACGACTACGGCCTGACGCAGTACCTTTCATTGGGTCGAAGCCTTCGTAGTGGGGCCGCCCGAAGAGTTTCCACAGGAACATAATCAACGTGGTCTTACCCGCGTCCGGTTCGCCAGTGGCCTCCAGGAACGGGAAGCTTTCGTACTGTGCCCTGATCTGTTCTGAGAACAGCGAACCAAACCAAAACGTCAGTGCAGCCAGTCCCTTTTCGCCGAAGCACAGCCACAGCTTGGCCAGCCAGTCATCGCGATAGCCTTTGTTGGTTGCCTTCGGATTGATTTTTACGTTCTTGACCAGGCATTTAACCCGGCGCTTGCCGAACTCAAAGTAATCGTCGGAATTGACTTGGTAAACGACACCGTTATGACAGGCAAGACCATTGAAAATGTAAGCCTGATGTTCTTTGCTGTACCCAACAAAGTCGATTGTCTCTACGGTTTTGATACCTTCAATTTGCTTCATTGAAATCTGGTCAAGGTGCTTTTGGGCACCCAGCCATGTGGAGCTGGAGTAGAGAAGACGGGCTTTAAACTCGGTGCTCGATGAAAACTGTTTCAGGGTGAAAGTGATCTTTTCGCTTGGAGCATCACCGTGCGGATTGATGCGGACGTAATACCACGCCTCACCAGTCGCTTCGTTTAGTTGCTTGTAGAGCGTTTCAAAAGTGCAGTTCGCCAACTGCTTCAACGAGCAAGCGCTATCCAACGCTTTTTGTCGGGCTGCCTTTGCGTTCAGAAGCTGGTCGTCATGGTCATCGCTGTTGAGGAGTTCACGTTGTTCCTCATCGAGCTTGTGCAGATCAAACTTCGCCCAGTACAGGCGGTTGGCAAAATCAAAGTGGAATTCGGATCCTTCCTTTTTTTGGTTATAGATCAGCATCGCTTTTTCACGGGCGGATTCAGCCAACAACAGATCGCCTTGATGGCGAGCCGCATCCAGATCCTGCTGGCGGCGGTAAGCACGCTTAGACTCGTCGGTTTCAAAATGCCAGCGTTGGTGCAGGTCGTTCCAGTCGACTTTGCGGCCGGGTTGCGGGATCAAGGACGCTTTACAGTTGAATCCCATTTCACGGGACTGTTTTACCCACTTTCTGACATACCGGCGCGTTTCAGGCTCGTTATCCAAAGCCCAGACGAGGGTTGGCAATTTGCCGCCGCGCTGCCGCGACAGCTCCTTTAACGCATCCACCGGGAAGTTGTTGTTGGACATGGCGGATACTGCCGCTATGCCGTTGTGTTCCAGGGCAATGGCGTCAAAGATCCCTTCGACGATCCACAGCTCCTTGACGTTGACCAGGTCTACCGATGGCGGGCACCACCAACCGCCGCTTGGGCTTTCGCCTTTTTTGAAGCGGGCCTTCATATTTCCGAAGCGATCCGCCCGGTCAATCAGACGTTCCCAATATCCCCCTTTGTCCAAAGGGAAACGAACCGTGGCGCTGCCGGCATTGAGCTTGTCGGAGTAGAACGAATCCTGAGTGAACCACCCATTAATCCGCTCGATTTGAAAGCCGCGGGCAAACTCCAAATAAGCCCGCGCTGTTGCATTTGGGTTGTCGCTTGTTGCGGGTACCCGTTTGCTCCAGTTCTCAAAAAGGTCTTTGTAAATCTCCTTCACATGCATTGTGAATTTGCACTTTTCAGGTCGCCCGCAAATGATCATCCAGGGTTCATCGTGGCGGGCGTACAGCAGCTTGTCCTTGTGGTTGCAGCTAGGGCAAACGCCCCCGCGCATGTATTGAGTGCCTGGGCGATGTTTCAGGCCATAGTCAGCCTCAAGTCGCTGCAGGATGTCGTAGCGCAGATCTTCTCTCATGGTTACTTCACTGATTTAAGGCTGAGTGATAGGGCTGCCATCAGGCGTTTTTGTGCAGCCATTACCGGGACGTGGGCGAGGATTGCCCCGTGGCGCAGACCGTCCGAGATCAAGCGGAATTGGTCGGCATACCAGTGTTCATTGAGGTTTGAGCGGTACTGTTCACGCAGGGCCATAAGCAGCGCTTCGGCCTCTGCAGGAGGCAGTTGGGTGGTGACAATTACGGCGTTTCCCATCGTAAAACCTCGATTTTGGGCGCAGCTCACCCAAACCCACTGGGTGTGGGGCAGGCGGTTATTGGGTTGGTGGTTCTATTGGGCTATCAAGAAACGGTCGATATGGGCCGTTTTGCGTGCAACTGAATGACAGCTAGTACCTCTGCATGGCGTGCGGCCATGTGCAGGCTTTCGGCTTTAAGGATGGCGTCTGCTTCGCCTTGATCGATTACGCCGTCTTCAAGGGCTTGGGCAATGATCTGGTCTACAGTCCCGCGCTTGGCTGCTGTCTTTACGCACATGGTGTACATCTCCAAATTGTCGAGAGACTCAGGCTGCGCGACCGGGACGAACATTCCGCCGTACATGCCAGCGATGTATTCGGGAAAGTGAGTGGTGCCTGTGTCCTGTTCAAGTTGAAATATTTGCGACTCGGTCAGGGGGCGGCTGTTCTCATACAGGTGGTTGTCAAACTGCTTGATGTCTTCAAAACCCAGGCGGGCAGAGGCGCACTCCCGGCCACCTGGGTAAGCCAGGATTACCAGTCGCATAACCTGTCTGCGCGTTTTTAAAACTTGGCCTTTCATCTTCTACTTTCCCCCGTTACGC
The DNA here is from genome assembly GCF_009600035.1 of Pseudomonas sp. FSL R10-2964. Lineage (NCBI taxonomy): Bacteria > Pseudomonadati > Pseudomonadota > Gammaproteobacteria > Pseudomonadales > Pseudomonadaceae > Pseudomonas > Pseudomonas sp. FSL R10-2964. The sequence continues at coordinate 11,017 of NZ_WIWH01000015.1, forward strand.
AGTGCTATTACTGTGCGATCACGCCGTCTTTGATGCCGAGTAATACGGCAGCGCGATGTGCTTCCCCACGACGACAAAGGCTCTGGCCACTCAGTACTGCGTAAACGGTGCTAGGGTTCAGGTTGTGCAAAACAGCGAAGTTCTTCGCTGACTGGCCACGCTTCTCCAGGGCTTCGCGAGCCTGTTTCCGCGCTTGCTCGTTGGTAGTGGTGTTGGGCATAGTGCAATTCCTTGCGTTTTCGTGTGATGACAAGCGCAGGATGTGGCAAAAAACTGCCATTGTAAATATGTGAGTGGAAATAAATTGACTCTATCTGAAGAAATTGGGGCGCGTTTGCGTGAGCTGCGTTCACAGACCGGCCTGACTCAAGACCAACTTGCGGAAAAGCTCGGCGTATCAAAACGTACCCAAGGAAACTACGAGTCAGGGGCAAGTGATCCCACTGCTTCTTACCTGAGCATGGCAGCCAGCCAGCTGGGTTTTGATATTCCGTACATCCTCAATGGCGTGCGCACGACACCTACGAGCGATTCCCTGAGTGAGGTGGAGCACTCCATTCTCCAGCAGTACCAGAGCATTCCCGAAGACGATCAAAAAGCCATTCGCCGTATTCTCAAAGCGATGGCCGACGATGCTGCACGGTCTGTTAATTAATTTCGTCTCCCCCCGTTCTAAAGCTGCTACTCCTCCCGATAACGTCGATTCAGCAATGCACTTTATGGAGTAGTTAGCATGTTGGATCACGTAAAAAACCATAGCGGCCTTGCACAAGCGCTTGAGCTTGAATCGCAGGAACTCACGGTAATGGAGCTGAATTTGATCAGTCTTTACCGCCAGTTGAGTGAGCAGGATCAGTTGCAGATGAAACGAGTAATTGAGGCTCTGACAACGAATCCGGAAGCCCCTGTAGAAAGTTAACTTCCCGCTGGGATGTGACCGATCGCCGACATTTTGAGTCGGCGGTTTAAGGTTCAAGCGACTGCATGTGATGCGAGTTGTGCGAATAATTCTTGTTGTTTGGCTTTGGGCATTTCGCGCAAACGGTCGAGCAGCATTCTTTCGTATGACTGAGCCGATGGGCTTAATGTGTGTGAGAACGTGAGTTCTGCCACCCAGGTATGCCCGCACATTGCATCCAGGCACTGGCAATAGAGCTTCGAAAAATCAGCTGAAAAAGTTTCCCGTGAAGCGATGCGCCCTTTGTGCCCGCACTTACAAACAACCCGCATATTGTGTCCCTCCCCAGGGTGCAATAATTTGCCATTGTATCGTCGATAGACGCAGATTTACGCTTCTGGCCGCGCTTTAATTAGTGCTTTCTATCGTTTTGTCCTCTTCCCGCCACGCTATCCGCCGATCCTCGCGCAACACCTCATTAACCTGGTCAAACAGCTGGCAGATCGGGCGTATCTCGTTGCTGGTGTAGACCCGGTCGATCTTTTCAATATCCCCAAAGCCCCCGCTGTTCTCCGGGATGATGCCCGCCAGTGCGGGGTTCATTCGCCAGGCCGCGATTACGTCGTTGCGGGTGATGTTCTTCACCTTCTCCAGTTCGTCTTTGGCCTGGAAGTCGCCCACCGGGATGATCTGGATCGCCTCTTTGTCGCCGCCCGGGATGTTGACGAACATTGAGCGGAAGTTACCCACACCCTTGCTCGCGGTGATTTGTGCGCGCAGCTCGTCTTCGTCTTCTTCGGTCAGGTTTGGGTCGTTGGTGTAGAAGATGTAGCCTGCGTGGGCACCGTTGCTGTAGTAGCGGCGGCGGAACAGGGTCGCGGCTTCGTTGAGTAAAAGGGCCTGCAGTCCGCCCAGGTAGTCGGGCACGCCGTAGATGTTCTGTTCCACGTCGTAGTCTTTGATATGGACGACTTCGTCTTGCTCAAACTCGTCTTCCTTGCCGTCCGGCAACAGCATCACAAACCCGCCATCGACCTTTACCCGCATGTTGATAGCGGGCAGGTGTTCCAGCTCCAGGACTTCGCCAAACATATTGAATTGCTTGAGCAGGTAGGCTTCGCCAAAGACCATAAAGTCCAGGCCAGCACAGCGCATGGTGTGAACGCTGACACCTTCAGAGGGGATGAACTCACGCAGCAGCAAGTTGCGCTTGAAGCCCGGAATGGCGCCGTGGTGCGCGTTGGCGCGCAACAGCTTGGCCAAGCCCTGGCGCGACACTGGCGGCGTGTACAGGCGCCCGTCGTCGCTGGCAAAGATGCCGAGGTATTGCCCGATGTTCTCGGTGAGTACCTGTTCCGGGGATCCGAACGAAAACGCTCGCGTGCGCCCTCGTGCTGGTTTGCGTTGCTGCTGTTTTTTTGGCCGGGCCATTACTGTTCGATCCGCTGAGTGTGTAGCGACTACGCCGCTGCTTGTTGGTGTTGAGGGGTTCGTTTTGCAGGGCGTGCATGACCGCCCAGGCCACGTCGGCGTGGCCGGTGGCGTCGGTACGCGATGCGCTGTAGGTGACTTGCCCGCTGTTGGTGGTGCCGCGCTTGATCGTCAAGAAGGCCTGGGCGATGTCAGTCCACCCGGCATCCCATTCGATGCGGCTGCCCTGAATCGTGTCCTGGGCTTTGAGTACCAGGGCGTTTTTGGTTTCCAGGCTGTAGTGGATCGAGGTCGCACGCGGGTAAAAATCGCGCACCAGGTCGAACACGCCGTATCCGATGCCGGTGGTATCGATACCGATGTGTTGCACGTTGAAGCGCTCGGTCAGTTTTTTGATCTGGGCAGCCTGGTACGTGAACGAATGGCCGCGCCAACTGTGTTTTTCCAGAATGCGGAACTTGGCGCCCGGCTCCAGCGGTGGAGCGATGACCACACAGGTGGCGTCATCGCGGGTACGGCTTGGGTCATAGCCCAGCCACACAGGACTGTTGCCGTAGGGTCTGGCGTCATCCGGATCGTAGTCAGCCCACAGTGCCAGGTCGGAATAGCAGCGCTCCAGATCCGACAGGGTGAAGGCGCTCATGGTGCTGTCGATGAATTTACAGCGGAACAGCTGTTCAAACTTGTCCTCGTCGTACTCCAGCTGCAACTGCGCCAGGTCGAACAAGTTGCAGCCACCGGCAATGGCATCGTCGATGGTGATGATCTTGCGCCACTGGCCATCCGGGCATAGCGTGCCCTGTGCGATCGCCGTGTCTTTCGGCCAGTCTGCAGCGAGCTTTTTCCCGCGTTTGCTGTTGCGAAAGCCCTCACCACTCCAGAATGGGTACGCCTGGTGCGTGACCGCGCTTGGCGTTGAAAAGTAGGTCTTGCGCCACTTTTTGTGGGTAGCCATGGCGCTGGCCACCGTGTTCAATTTCTCGAAATCACGAATCCAAAAGTATTCATCCACGTACACATGGCCGTGGTGGCCCTGGGCGGTGCTGCTGTTGGTGCTCAGAAAGCGCAGTTCGGCGCCGTTGCTCAGTTGGATCGGGTTACCCGTCAGCTCCAGGCCAAACCACTGCTGGGCAAACTGGATAATGTAGCTGCGAAAAATTTCTGACTGGGCGCGACTGGCCGACAGGAATATCTGGTTATCGCCGGTCAGCACGGCATCCATAAACGCTTCGCCAGCGAAGTAGTAGGTCAGGCCCACCTGGCGACTTTTGAGGATGTTGCGGATACGACAGGCCAGCGGGTTCTGTTTGGCCGCGAACAGCTCTTTCTGGTAGCCGTACATGCTGCCGATGAACTTATCCAGAAAGTCCACTTCGGTCAGGCCGCTGACATCATTCTTAATCTTTTTTTCGCGCTTGCCGCCGCCTTTTTCTGCGCGTTCGCCACGTTCGCGGCGTCGGCCTTCCCGGGGCTGGCCAGTCTCTGCCGGTTGATCCCCGATCGGGGCCGGTACCGACTTTGCGCTCTGCTTTAGCAGACGCTCGCGCACGCTGGTCAGGCGGTCGAGTTCGTCCAGGTCGCCTTTTGTCAGCGTGGTCTGCTTGTCCAGGATCAAGGTGATTCGGCGGCCAACCGCGGTCAGCGGTTCCTCATCCGAAAGCATGTCCTCCCAACCGCCCTGGCGGATCCAGTAATAGACGATCCGGATATTGGGCAGGTTGAGCTGTGCCTGAATTTCCTTGGCCTTGCAGCGGCGCAGAAACAAGCGTTTGGCGGTTTCTTTAACTTCGGTTGAATAGAGCATGGGCCGCAGTCTATGCGGCGAAAACGCAGCAAACGCGGTGTTAAGTTCCGCCATTCTCCTAGATCGCGAATATAGGAGGAACGCGCAAGGGAACCGTTTGTTTGAGGGGCTTTCGCTCCCTATCGTGGCGTCTCAACTCACCGATTGAGCGCAGTTAGCACCATGCCCCGTTCCCTTGTTTCAGTTTGGAAACGTGTCGCCACCAGCGGCACCACCGCTGATGGTCGCGAAATCCTTCCCCAGGAACTGCGCGACATCGCCGAAACCTACAAGTCGTCGCGCTACACCGCTGTTATCTGGTGTGAACACGAACGCTGGCATGGATCCCACGGCACTGTGTTTTCAGTGCGTTTGCTGGAAGACGCTGAGGATCTGGAGCCGGGCCAAATCGCTCTGGAAGCCCAGCTAAAACCCAACGATCAACTGCTGCGCCTCAATGACCTGGGCCAGAAGCTGTTTACCAGCATCGAGATCACCCCGAACTTCGCTGGCACTGGCAAAGCCTATTTGACCGGACTTGCCGTTACGGATGAGCCGGCCAGCCTGGGCACTCAAGAACTCTACTTTTCCCGCAAGACCAACAAAACGTCGTACTACGCCGCGTCTGTTGCGCTGGGTGAGTTGGTCGAGGATCAGCCGCAGGGCGAGTTTGCAAAGCTGACAGCCATGCTTAAAGGGCTTTTTAAGCAGTTCGGTATTGAGCCAAAGCCCGACGAAACCCCACCCCCCACCGAGAGCAAAATCCCAATGGATGAAGCAACAGCCAAGGCTGCACAAGCCCTTATTGAGCAGCTATTGATCGTGGCTGCCGGTCTGCAAACGCTGGTTCCAGCCGTCAGCGAAGAAGTCGACCAGACCCTGATTGAAGACGTGCAGGAGTCTGTCGAAACGATTCTGGACGAGGCGGACAAAGACCGCGAAATGTCCCGTAAACGTAAGGCTACAGGCACTGCCCAAAGCCAACTGGAACAGCGTTTGGCTGGCATCGAGAAGCAGTTTTCGAAGCTGCTGGATACCGCTCAAGCCCGTCCGGTTGTGCGTACTACTGGTGTGAACTCTCGCATCAACAAGCGGAGAGCTGTGTAAATGGCACGCTCATATTCCCTTAGTGCCCACGCACAAGAACAGTTCGCGCTACTGCAGGACGATCTTGGCGAAGCGTACAACGTCCAGGACGTAGCCCGTCAGTTTGCTGTTGAACCCAGCGTGGCCCAGGAACTGAATGATCGCATCACCGAGAAATCCGACTTTCTTGGGCGAATCAACATCGTCCCGGTGACTGAAATCAAGGGCGAAAAGGTGATGATGGGCGTCAGTGGCCCGGTGTCGAGCCGCACTAACACCATCACCACCGACCGCGAAGCCAAAGACTTCAGCGACCTGTCTGCACTCGGTTACGAGCTGTTCCACACCGAGTCCGATGTGGGTCTGTCCTTTGCGAAAATCGACAGCTGGGCCAAGTTCCCGGACTTTGCCGATCGCTACACCGCTGCCGTGCAACGTCAGATCGCGCTCGATCGGATCATGATCGGTTTCCACGGCACCCACGCTGCACTGCAAACCGACATCGTCGCGTTCCCGATGCTGCAGGACGTGAACAAGGGCTGGCTGCAAATCGCCCGTGAACAGATCCCGGCGCAGGTGCTCAAGGAAGGCAAGGTGGCTGGCAAGATCACCTTGGGCGTCGGTGGCGACTACGTGAACCTTGACGCCCTGGTGCATGACGTTAAGCAGATGATCGATCCGGTGTTCCGTGATGCGGGCGACCTGATCGCAATCATTGGCAGCGATCTGCTGGCCAGCGACAAGGGCAAGCTGTACGCCAAGCAAGGCGACACCCCGACCGAGAAGGAGCGCATCGAAGGCGCCCAGATCATTGCGACCTACGGTGGTCTGTCGTCCTTCGTGGTTCCTCACTTTCCATCCACCGGCGTTGTTGTCACCAGTTGGAACAACCTGTCGCTGTACTTCCAGGACAGCAGCTGGCGTCGTCATGTGCTTGAAAACCCGAAGCGCTCCCGCGTCGAAGATTACAACGGCCGCAACGAAGGCTATGTGATCGAGCAGCTGGAAAAATTCGCGGCGATCGAAGCCGGTAACCTGGAGCTGATCTGATGAGCATTGCCTTGGCCCACAAGCGGCGCGTACTCGCACAAGGCCCGGCGGTCGAGGCGGCTGCTGTGCCTTACAGCTCATCGACGGCACTGGCCAGCCCGGCCAATGCGCAAAAGCACCTCAAGCTGATGGAAGTTGCGCTGGCTGATGATCTGGAGCGCGTCAGCGCAATCAACAGTCGTGAAGTCCGTCAACAGCTCAAGCGTGACGAGCTGTTGCCCAAGTACCAGGACTACGTCAAACGCTATATCGACAGCGGCCTTAACCACCCAAATCCGGTGCTGATGCAGGTGATGGTGTGGCTGTTCGACACCGTGCAGTTTGAAGAAGGCTTGGGCCTGGCTCGCTTTGCCATGGGCCAGGGTCAGGAAATGCCTGAGCGCTTCAAGCGTGACATCCAGACCTTTGTCGCTGACGAGGTGATCGACTGGGGCGAGGCAGAGCACAAGGCCAAGCGCAGTCCCGAACCGTACCTGTCCGACCTGCTGCCTTTTGTCGATGGCGAATGGCAGCTGTTTGAGCGCATTCCGGCGCGCTACCACAAGCAAATCGGGATTCTGGCACTGGAGCAACGCGACTTCGCCAAAGCCATTCAGCACTTCGAACGTGCAGAAGAGCTTTTCGAAAGCATCGGCGTAGGCACTCGCCTGGAAGGTGCTCGCAAAGCCCTGGCCAAAGAACAGAAAGAAACGGCCAACCCGGCCACTGAATAACCGACTACCCCCCCCAGCGGGAAACTGTGGAAGTGAGTCAGCCATTTATGGCCGTCCGACTCACCGCCAACAGTTTTCCCGCCCTATTTGAGCGGCCAGCGATGAGCTTTTCAGGCAAACCCACCACATTGGTGGAACAGCAGATCGACAATGACGGCTTTTGGCCTGACCTGTCGGTAAGCGAGTTCCAGAAAGGCTATCGCCTGCCAGGTGAGTACCTGGGCGAAATGCTGGCCGCTGATTTAAAGACCGCCATGGTCGAGGTCAACACTGACCTGAGCCGTGTGAAAACCAAACTACAGGCTGCTGGCATATCAAACCTGGAAGCTGCTGCAGGTGTGACTACTCCCGCTGAATGGGTCTATGCCTACAAGGTCGTGCTTTACAAGCGCGCAGTGTACTGCCGCGCCAAGGCCAGCCTGCTAACCCAGTTCGCCACAGTAAACCGCCGCGAGAGCGCCGAAAACCTCGGCAAGGAATTGCCTGAGCGATCGGAAACCTTTCTCGCATTCAGCCAGCAGGCTGTTCGCTTGCTGCAAGGCCGTGGCCGCATCACGGCGATGCTGCTGTGATCAAGCTGCAGGCTTTGACGGCCTACCTCATCGAACGCCAGTTGGTAGCTCCCGAACAGCTCGACAGCTGGACGGACCAGGTGCAGCTGGAATTGGTGTGGAAGCCCGACACCAAGGGCATGCACATGGGCGATATGAACTACAGCGCCACGATCGTGCTCGAGCGTTTCGCCGACAACCCGGCCCGCCTGATGGCATTGGTCGGCAGTTGGTTGGAGAACAACGACGAGGACCGCGACGGCCTGCCTGCGACCGTGTTCGACATCACCATGCTCGACAACGACTTGGCCGATGTGGACATCAAGCTGCAGTTCAGTGAGCCGCAGTACCTGACCGAGGATCCGGACGGTGAGATCGAGGCCTTCGGTCAGACCTGGGCATTCGTGCCGTTCGAGCTGTGGGTGGCAGAGCAAGGCGAGGTGACCGGCGATGGCGCGTAGCACTTTCGACCTGGATATTCGCGGCCTGCTGGGTGCCGAAGAACAGCTCGCGCTGCTCAATCTGGCGCCTAAGTTGCGCCGCCGGCTGCTGAATAACGTCAGCAAGCGCGTGCGCAGCCTGAGTCGCCAACGGATCCGCAACCAGCAGAACCTGGACGGCTCGCCGTTCGAGGCTCGCAAAGGTTCGGCCAAGGGCAAAAAGAAGATGGAAGCCGGCCTGGGCAAGCTGCTCGAGGTCACCCGCGTCAACGCTGACGAAGCCGAACTGGGCTGGCGTAACGCGCTGACCCGTTGGGTGGCCTCGCAGCAACACAACGGCGTATCCGAACGACGCACCGCCGCGCAGATGCGCCAGTGGAACAAGGTTCCCGAAGGCTTGGCCGCGACCGAAAAGCAGGCCAAGCGCTTGCGCCGTCTCGGTTTCAAGGTTCGTCAGGCGGGCAAAAAAACGCTCACACGCCCGTCCGTGGCGTGGATTAAAGAACATGTGAACTACGCCAAGGCGGGTCTGTTGATCCGCATCCTGGACGACCAACAAGCCGAAACCTCTGGTGCACAAAGCTGGGAAATCAAGCTGCCCAAGCGCCAGTTTCTCGGCCCCGGCACCGAGACGGAAACCAGCGCGCTGGTGAACCTGGTGCTGCAACAAATCCTTAATTCTCCCCGCTAACGAGGCACTGCATGTCACTCGGCAAAGTCAGCGTAAACAATCTCAACCTCGGCCAGGGTGCCGTGTCTTCGATCGAATGCTATTTCATGTTCATCGGCCCTGGTGCGAAAAGCCAAGGGCAGTTGATCCCCCTCAACACCGACAGCGACCTGGACGTGATGTTGGGCATTCCGGCCAGCGATCTGAAAAGCCAGGTCACGGCCGCACGCCTGAATGGCGGTGACCGCTGGGCCTGCCTGGCTGCGCCGTTGGCTGCCGATAGCAACTGGCAGGACGCACTGACCAAGGCGCAGCAACAGGGCTACTCCGTCGAAGCGGTGGTGATCACCAAACCAGTCACCACTGGCGCCGAATTGTCGGCCATGCACGACGCGGCGCAAGCCCTGCAGAACACCTATGGTCGCCGCGCTTTTGTCATTGCCTCGTCGGTTGGCATTGATGCCGCCGATCAGACCTGGTCGGAGTACCTGACCGAACAGAAAGCCATCGTGGAAGGCCTGGCCGCACCGCGTGTCATTTGCGTGCCCCAGCTGCACGGCAACGACTTGGGCGTGTTGGCCGGTCGCCTGGCCAACGCCGCCGTCAGTGTGGCCGACAGCCCGATGCGCGTGGCCACCGGCCCGGTACTCGGCTTGGGACCGGTACCGGTTGATTCCGAAGGCGTGCCGTTGCTGTCCGCGATCCGCTCCGAGCTGGATAAAGCGCGGTTTTCCGTGACCCAGACCTACACCGATTATCCCGGCGTGTACTGGGCCGACGGCAACCTGCTCGACACGCCGGCCAGCGACTTCCAGGTGATCGAGTACCTGCGTATCGCCGACAAGGCGGCACGCCTGGTACGTCCGCTGCTGATCCGCCGCGTGGCCGATCGCCGCCTGAACAACTCGGCCAACAGCATGGCGGTGAACATCAGCGCCCTGATGGCCCCGCTGCGCGCAATGGCCAAGTCCACCACCTTCGCGGGCCAGGTGTTTCCCGGCGAGATCGAGCAGCCCAAGGACGGCGACATTGTCCTGACCTGGAAGAGCAAAACCGCCGTCGAGGCCTACATCAAGTTGCGCCCCCTTAACTGCCCGAAAGACCTGACCGCGAACATCGCGCTTGACCTTTCGACCACTGAAACGGAGTAACCCCGCATGGCTGCAAAGATTGGCGGCAAGAACTTCGACGTGAACCTAGGCGATCTGCTCGTTCACGTCGAGAGCGGCACCCTGGACATCACCGACAACAGCACCGTGGCCCAGACCAAGGGCGTGCCGAACGGGCACGTTGACGGTGACGTGGGCGCAGCGGGCGAACTGGAGCTGGACACCACCAACTTCAACTTGCTGATCGAGCAGGCCAAGAGCGCCGGCAGTTTCCGCGAACTGGAACCGTTCGACATCGTGTTTTTCGCCAAGGCCGGCGACGAGGAACTGCGCATTGAAGCGTTCGGCTGCAAGGTGCGGATCTCCAGCCTGTTGAGCCTCGACCAGAAAGGCGGCGAGAAGAACAAGCACAAGGTGCCGTTCGACGTCACCAGTCCGGACTTCATCAAGATCAACGGCGTGCCATACCTGAGCGCTGCTGAAATCGAAGGCCTGACCTGATGGTGGACTGGTTCGATCGCGCCCAGGCGCAAGAGCAGCGCGAGCGGGACAAGGCCATAGAGGTCCAGCTCGCCCGGCCGCGCCCGTCCGGACCGAGCCGGACCCATTGCCAGGAGTGCGAAAGCCCGATCCCCGAGGCGCGTCAAGCGCTGGGCGGCATCGTTCGCTGCGTGCCCTGCCAGACGACTTTTGAGCAAGGAAAACGCTGATGTCGACCACTCTGCAGCAGCCCCTTACCGACCCAGGTGCAGATACCACGCGCCAGGGCAGGATCGAACGTGACGTGATGTTGATCGAGTACCGCGTAGGCGAATTGGAAAGGCATCACGGAACGGTTCCTACCCGCGTCACCAAGCTTGAGCAACAGTTCGAACACATGTCCGGTCAACTGTCGCAGCTCAATGAGGGCCAGCAAAAGCTGACCGTCGTTGTTTCCGATATCGGCAAGAAAATCACCTGGGCGTTGGCGATCGCCAGCACCTTGTGGGCGATCCTGCAGATGGTCGGACCAGCCCTGTTGCGGGTGTTCCTACCATGAGCCTGCGCAACAAGATCACCGCCGGTGTGCTGGTCCTATGTAGCGGAGCGCTGACGGCTTTTCTGGGCACCTGGGAAGGCAACGGCCAGAACGTCGTCTACGCGGACAACCTGGCCCGTGGGCTGCCCACCGTGTGCAAAGGCATCACCAAACACACCAGCTCGGTACCGGTGGTTGTGGGTGATTACTGGTCGGACGCTCGTTGCGCTGAAGTGGAAAGCCTGGTGATCAGCAAAGGCCAACTGGCCCTGGCCGACTGCCTGACCAACCAGGCGATCGGGCAGAACACGTTCGACGCCCTTAGCAGTCATGGCCACAACCTTGGGGTGCCGTCCACGTGCGCCAGTCGGGCCGTGGGCCTGATCAACGCAGGCCGCATTGCTGAGGGCTGCAAAGCATTAGCCTGGGCGCAGGACGGCAAGCCGGTCTGGGCCTACGTGACCCTGCCCAACGGTCGAAAACAGTTTGTCCAGGGTCTGCACAACCGCCGGTTGGCCGAAATGGAGCTGTGTCTGAAATGAAAACCATCCTTATGGAGTTCGCCTGGCCGCTGCTCAAGCTGTTGAGCAGCGTACTCATCATGCTTGCTCTCTATTTCCAGGGCGGACAGCTGGACGATGCCCGCCGCGAGCGTGACAGCGCCCAGTCCGAAGTCAGTGGCTTGCGTGAAGCCGCCCGCATCAGTGGCGAACGGCTCGCCGCCCGTGACCAGGTCGATCAGAAACACACCGAGGAACTGAACCATGCACGCGCTGAAAACGACGCTCTGCGCCGCGATGTTGACGATGGCCGTCAGCGGCTGCGCATCCGTGCCACCTGCAGACCCCCTGTGCCCAGCGCCACCGGCGCCGCCAGCGTGGCTGATGCAGGCAGCGCCGAACTCGCAGCAGACGCTCGATCGGATTATTTCACCCTCCGAGATCAGCTCGCCCTAAGCCGGCAAATGATCCTCGGCCTGCAGGACTACACCCGGCAGGTGTGCCTACGCATGCCCGCCAATCCCTGATCAACATTCACCAAACCCTCTACAGACGGATCCTCCAATGACTGAAGTAAACCGCGACATCACCATGGAAATCGGCGACCGCGAATTCACCTTTCATCTCACGCCTCAAGACGTGACCAAGTACTTCAACAGCACCACGAACAACAACAAGGTGGCCCCGGCTAACAACTTGTTGGTGAGCACCGTCAAGCAGGAAGAACGCGCCTCGCTGAAACCGTTGCTGGCCAACCCGGTGACGGTGATGGAGCTGGCCGGTGCGCTGCTTGAAGAGTACTCGCCGGACATCGACATCATCGTAAAAAAGTCCTCAGCCACGCTGACGGCTTAACCGACGACGGGCTGGGCCAGCTGATGGCCCTGACCCACCGCTGGTTACCCGGTGCTGAACCCACGATCGAGAACATGGGCACGGCGAAATGGCTGGAAGACGAACACTGGAGACGCATGGAGATCGCCGTGGCTAACGGTATCGCCTTTGCGCTGAACGGATAAAAACCCATGGCTGACCGCAGCGCCCGCTTGGCTTTCATCCTCAGTCTGACCGACAAGGTCAGCGCGCCCCTGGGCAGGGTGAAAACCAGCTTTTCCGACCTGGCCACCCAGGGCGAAAACAACATCAAGCAGATGGGCCTTGGCCTGGGCGGGATGATCGGTGCAGCCAAGGGCATCAGCGAGTCGCTGGAACCGGCGCTGGAGATGAACCGCGCCCTGGGCGAAGTCCGCTCGCTGGGCGTGGCCGAAGATGCGCTGAATGCCCTGAATCAAAAGTCGTTGGAGTTCTCGGTGAACTACGGCGAGAACGCCCGCGACTTCGTGGCCTCGGCCTACAGCATCTCGGGCGCGATCAAGGGGCTGTCGGGCGACCAGCTGGCGACCTTCACCAACACCAGCAACCTGTTGGCCAAGGCCACCAAGTCCGACGCCGAGACCATGGGCGCCTACGTCGGCACCATGTACAACCTGTTCAAAGCTTCGGCTGATGCCATGGGCAAAAGCCAGTGGGTCGAAAAACTGGGCGGCCAGACGGCATTGGCGGCGCAGCTGTTTCGCACGGACGGTGCGCAGCTCAAGGATGCGTTCAAGGAAGTGGGCCAGCTCGCCACCACGGCCGGCGTCGATATCGCCGAGCAGTTCGCGGTGATCGGCACGCTGAGCAGCACCATGGAAGGCGGCGACGCCGGCGGCCTGTACAAGTCGTTTTTCGAGAACATCGGCGCAGCGTCCGAAAAGCTCAAGCTGAAATTCACCGAGCAAAACGGCCAGCTGATGCCGATGGCGGACATTCTGGCCAAGCTCGAGGGTAAGTTCGGCGACCTGACCAGCGCCGCCGCCGGCACCAAGCTGACCGAGGCGTTCGGCGGAGAAGGGGCACGGGTGATCAACGCCCTGGCCAAGGACACCGACCGATTCAAAAACGGCCTCGATCAGCTGGGCAAAGTCCGCGGTTTGGAGAGCGCCGAGAAAATGGCCAAGGCCATGGTCGACCCGTGGCAACAGTTCGGTGCGGCTGTCCAGGCGCTGCGCATTGCCTTCGGCCAGGCGCTGATCCCCATGCTTGCTCCACTGATGGACAAGCTGGTGGGCATCGCCGGCACCCTGACTCGCTGGACCCAGCTGTTCCCCAACATCACCCGTGTGATCGGCATCACCGTGCTGGTGATCCTCGGCCTGACCGCCGCCATGGCCGCGATGACCTTCACCGTGGGCCTGGCCAAGATGGTCTGGCTGTCGCTGGTCACCATTTGGAAAGTCCTGACCTGGACGGGTTTTCGCAGCATCGCCATGTTCCTGGTGCACACGGTATTGATCGCCGGCTTTGTCCTTGGCCTGGCAGCGCTCTACACCTGGATGGGCTTGGTCAAGGTCGGCATGTTGCTCTGGCAGGGTGCGATCTGGCTGGTCAACGCCGCCATGTATGCCAATCCGGTGGGGCTGATCATCGCCGGTATTGTTGCCCTGGTCGCGATCGTGGGTGCCGCGATCTACTACTGGGACGACTGGACCAGCGCCCTGATGAACACCTCCGCGTTCAAGTGGATCGCCGGCCAGCTGCAGGCGTTGTCGGATTGGTTCAGCTCTATCGGTGGCTGGACCGGTATGGCCAGCGCCGCGTGGGACGGCATCGTCAGGATTTTCAAGGACGCGATCAACGGCCTAATCGAGATGCTGAACAAGATCCCCGGTGTGCAGATCGATGCGGCCTTTGGCGAGATGCCCAAAGCGCCGGAGATCCCCGGCATTTCCGCGCCCCTGGTCAATGCGCCGGCACCGCCGCAACTGGTCACCACGCCGCCGCTCACCGAACAAGCCGAGCAGGCACGTCAGCGCATGAACGGCGGCACGTCGGGCGGTCTGTCGCCGATGCGGCCGACGGCTGTGCCCCAGGGCGGCCTGTTGCGCAGCATCCAGAACAACAACAGCCAAACCCAAAACAGGGGCACGCATGTGGAGACCCTCAACATCAATACGGCCAAGCCTATGACCCCGCTGGAAGTTGAAAACATGATGAGCATGGCGGTGGGTGGATGAGCGAGTACATCGATCTGCTGATCGAGGACAACGACTTTGCCCTGGACCTCAGCCGTCAGCCGGTACCGGTGGAGGATCGCGTCTGCATCGCCCAGGACATCGGCCACATGATCCGCGAAAGCGGCCTGCTGGTGACCCTGGTGGCCGAGCGCAACCGCCTGAAACAGCGCGACTGCATCCAGCAGCTGGAACTGCTGGTGGAAGCCGACGTGCGCCTGGTACCCGGCACCGCCCGAATCACTGAGCTGGGATCCGGCCAATACCTGGTCACCGCGACCACCCTGCAGTTTGGCAACCTTGAGGTAACGCTGTGAGTGACGTGGACTTCAAACAGGCGCTGGCCGACGCTGGCATCCCGACAACCGAGGCCGCGCTTAAGGCCGCCTGGGAGGCCGAAGTGGTCGCCCAGGGCAGCAAGCTGGCCAACACCAGTGCGTATTCGCCGTTCTGGCGGGTGATCACTGCCCTGGTAACCAAACCGGTGCTGTGGATCCTGACCTTCGTCACCGGCACCGTGCTGCCGAACTTCTTTTTGAAGACGGCCACCAGCACCTGGTTGGACATGCTGGCCTGGGCGGTGAACGTCGAGCGCAAAGCCCCGACCAAGGCGATCGGCTCGCTGTTGTTCAGCAGGGCTACGACCGTGGGTTCGCTCGAGATCCCGATCGGCACCCGCGTGCAGTCGGCCACGATCAACGGCAACGTGTACGAGCTGGTCACCACGGCGGTGGGCAGTTTTATCGAAGGCGCGTCACAGGTATCGATCCCCGTGATCGCCATCGATGCCGGCAGCGGTTTCAACCTGGCCCCGGGTTATTACGCCGTGTTGCCCGTCCCGGTACCGGGCGTTGTCCAGGTGGTGAACCTTGACGGCTGGCTGGCCACCCCGGGTTCCGATGCAGAGTTGGACGACGATCTGCGCCTGCGTGCGCGCAATCAGTTCAGCGCGGTCAACCAGTGGCACACCGACGCTGTTTACCGCGCCCTGATCGCCGCGTTCCCAGGCGTATCGGCCAATGGCGTGTACTTCGAGCATGGGGCCCCGCGCGGCCCGGGCAGCGCCAATGCCTACGTGTTATTCGAAGCGGATGCACCGGCGGACACCTACCTGCAGCAGATCAACGCCCGAATCATGGACGAGGGCAACCACGGCCACGGGGATTCCATGTTGGTCCTGGTGATGCCCGAGACCCAGCACGACGTCAGCCTGCAGGTCTGGCCGGTCGCCAATTTGACCGAGGCGCAGCGCGCCACGCTGAAAGCCGATATCGCGTTGTTCATCCGGGCCGCGTTCCGTGAAAGCACGGGCAGCGATTACGCCCCGACGTTGACCTGGCCACAGTCGCGCTTTTCGTTCAGCCGGCTGGTTGAAGAGCTGCACGAACAGTTCCCGCGCATCGAATCCATGCGGTTTGGTAACGACGACATTATTTCGGCGTTGGCTATTCCCCGCCTACGGTCGCTTGCGGTGGTGTTCGCATGATCAAACTCGAACTGCCGTTCTGGCTGGACGGCGTAGAGGCCACCAAGCTCAAGGCCACCGCCCAAGCGTGGTGGGAGTCGGTAGAAGGCTGGCTGCGCTGGCCGCTGCTGCAGATGGATGCCGAGACCTGCCATCTGACCATTCTGGATCTGCTCGCCTGGCAGCGCGATATCACGCGCTTTCGTGGTGAGTCCGAGGCCCTGTATCGCTTGCGGGTGAAGTACGCCTTCGTCAACGCGGTCGACGCGGGATCCGTTGCAGGTTTTCAGCGGATCTTCCAACGCCTAGGGATCGGTACCGTGCAGATCCTGGAGCGTCAGCCCGACCGTGACTGGGACATCGTCCAGCTGCTGCTGACCGACGAGCAACTGTCCGAAAACCCCGTTTTGCTGGACATGATCGTTTACCAGTATGGCCGGACCTGTCGCCGTTACGAGCTGGTGGGTACCTCACGGATCACGCTGGTGATCGGTGCCCATGTGATCGGGAATGACCAGACGACCGAGACCGCCCGGTTCGACGATTTCAACACCGTGAGCTTGCGCCTGGCCACTCAGGAGTACGGCAACGACTCGCTGTCGGTTTCGGCTCGGTTCGATGACACCCACACCGTCAGCGTTTCGCTGAACACCACCGAATTCAACCACGACCAGGTCACCCTGGTTACCCGCTAAGGAATCCCCCAATGGGTGCAAGTATTACCCTGGCCGGCGAAAGCCTCATTTCGCAGAAACAGAGCAAGCGTGAAGCGCTGCTGGTCTCCAAGTTCGTCCTGGCCAACGTACCAGGACTGGACACCACCTTGCCGGTGGACCGGGCAGCGGGCTTTCCGTTGGCTGAAAACATCGTTCACAGCGTCCCGGTGACTCGCGAAGGCTATCTGGCGACGAACAAGGTCGTTTATAGCCTGATGCTGGGCAGCGATATCGGTGACTTTGATTTCAACTGGATCGGTCTGGTGTCTGCAGAAGACGTCCTGGTGATCGCGGCCTACGTGCCGCGTCAGCAGAAACGCAAGGAAATCCCGCCGCTGCAGGCGGGCAACAACCTGACCCGCAATATCATCCTGGAATATGACGGCGCGCAGAGCCTGACCGGGATCAACGTGCCGGCCAGCAGCTGGCAGTTCGATTTCACAGCTGATTTCACTGCCATCAACGCCAAAATCGAACTGCTGCAGGTCGAGATCGCCAAGAAGGTGGATCTGGAGACGTGGACGCCCCCGGCAGCGGTCAGCTTGGACGGCCCCGTGTTGGTCTACCCGGGCAGCACCAACACTTACAAGATCACCGATTACAACCGATTCAGCGTGTTCACCGCATCCACCACTTTGGGCACGGTGTCTGTCGCCGCCGATGTGGTGACGCTGGTAGTCCCGACAGTGGCTGCTGCCGGCCTACTGACGCTCAACGTGTTGCGAGACGGTAACAAGGCTTCGTTCAAGTTGCCTGTGGGTGCCGCGTCCATTGTGCCGCCGACCATCACCAGTCCGGCCAACCTGGCGACAGGTGTGGCGCTCGACCTGGTGCTGACCGCCACGCCGTTTGAAGTGTTTCCTGCAGGCTATGACCGGCAAGTGTCGCGCCGTTGGCAGATTGCGACGGACCAGGCGTTTGCCCAGGTCGTCTTTGACAAGACCAGCACAACAGATCTAATCAGCATCCGTCCGAGTGACTACGAATTCTTCCTGCCTCCAGGTAAACGTCTGTATGCAAGGGCGTGGGATATTGGCTCGACCTTGCAATCCGCTGCCCCGGTCGCTATCTCGTTTAACACTGCCACAACCTACATTCGTCGACCGTCGCTCATTACCCCGCTCGATGGCCAAACTGGCGTCAGCAGCTCGGTGACCCTGATCGGTGATGCATTCAGTGTCTACGGCGGCTCTGATGCGCACGTCCAGAGCCGCTTTCAAATTGCACTGGCAAACGATGGCACTGGCCTTGTGCAAGACAGTGGCTGGTCGGCAGTCTCGCTAACCAGTTACAAGCCAGAAACCAAGCTGGCTAGCATTACTCAGTTCTATGCGCGCGTTAAATATCGCGGCCAAGCACTCGGCGAAACTGAGTGGTCGCCGTTTATCAGCTTCAAAACTGCCGACAAGCTGCGTGGCGTGTTCAAGATGCTGAGCAGCGGCGGCGTAGATCGTATGTGGCACGGAATGGCGTCGCATGCGGGATTCATCTACGTTTTCGGTGGGGGCAACTCCTCCGGAAACCTTGGCGATCTCTGGCGCTATGACCCGAACGCAAATGCCTGGCAGCAATTGGCATCAACCGTCGCCAGGGCTTACATCCCGATGGTGGCCATTGCCGACAAGCTTTACGTGTTCGGCGGCAACACGACCAATGTCAGCTATACCAACGATCTGTACTGCTACGACATTGCTAAGAACACCTGGACGAAGTTGGCTCCTGCGACAAGCCCGCCTGTGCGTTACGCACATTCGATGGTCGCCCTAGCCGGAAAAATCTACATGTACGGTGGCCACATCAGCGGCGGGTTCGCCACGGATCTCTGGTGCTATGACCCTGCGACCAACAAATGGACCTCGCTTGCTTATAACTCTCCAGGCCGAGCTTTTGGCGTTATAGGAGTTGTTGCCGGCGAAATCTATATCGGCATGGGCGCGCAGGCTAATACCGGTGGATCGAATCGACTGGCCAAGTACAACCCCGTTACCAATACCTGGACAGCGCTGGCCAATGCTCCGGCCTATTACCTATGGTCCACAGGTGCTGTTGTCTCCGAGAAATTGTATGTCTTCGGTGGCCGGAGTGGCAGCACATCGCCAACAGGTGACCTTTTTGAATACAGCCCTGAGACGGATGAATGGACCAAGCTACCAAGCGGCGTTGGTTTTGCCAGGGAAAACGCAGCCGCATGCGAACTGAACGGCAAGTTGTATGTTTCGGGCGGTACCTACGGTAGCGGCGCGACCAAAACCCTGTTTTCCATTGAGTGAGGCCCCCTATGTACAAGCTTGAGTCCTACAACAACGGTGGCGCGCTGGTGGTTAACAGCGATGACAGCGACGAGATCTACCGCTCAACATTCAACGCATCGAGCGCGCAGGAGGCGGAATCGATCGTCGTCGGCCTGAACCAGGGTGTGTTGCTCAAAATCCTGGCCGACCATCGATACGCGATTGAGATCGGGGGTATCGAGCTGCCTAACGGTTTGCGCATGTTGACCGATCGGGACAACCGCAGCACGTTCAAAGAGAGCTATCAGGACATGAGGGATGGCCTGATTCCGGATACAGACTGGAAGGCGGTGAACAGCTGGAAAACAGTCGAACTGGTCGAAATGGAGAGCATGGCCAAGGCGCTGGCCGCCCATGTGCGGGGTTGCTATCGGGGTGAATTCGCTGTGGCTACGGCTATCAATGCCGCCGCCACCATCCTGGGCACTGAAGCGATCGATGTCGCTGTGATGTTCGGTGCGGCCTACGACGCGGCGTATGCAGAAGTCATGGGCACAGAGGCTGCCGCTGAATGAACTGGACCCCGGTGACGATGCAGTGGCCGGTCGAGGCGACCGCCTGGATGGATCAGATGAGTGAGGCGAAGGACATGGCCTCCACTGCACTGGCGAGCACAGGCGCACGCCTGACCAGCCTGGCGGATCAGGTCACCACCGATCTGAGTTTGATTGGCGCAGCGGTCCAGGGCGTCATTGCCAATGGCCGCGCCACCCTGGACGGCCAGTTTGGCGAGGTTCCTAAGTGCTTTGTGGTGACGCCGTTTCAAAGCGGTGTCGGCCAGGGCACCGGTTACCAGCGCTTCCTGTCAGCTCCAAACCTGGTGCAGCGTCTGGCGGATAAGCTCGAGGACAGCGCTGATCCGGCGCACCCGACCGGCGAGCAATACGCCCTGGTGATCCTGTTCTTGGGCACGCGCTTTGACCAGATGGCCGGGGTGCTGTCGAAGTTCAACGCGCTGATGCCGATCGCCGAGCTGCAAAAGGCCGAGCGTCGTGCCCAGCACCTGTTCGAACTGGACACCTCGAAGTGGGAACTGCCGACTATCGGCGCTTTGCCGCCCTGGGCTGATCTGCCGCTGGAACGCTGCACCGTGCTCAAGGAAGCCAGCGCCTCGATCAACGGCCAGTTGGCCCGTCTGGAAAGCTACGCGGCAGACAGTTCGCCGCTGGACGACCTGGCCGAGCTGGCCCAGCGCAAGACCGAACAGGCCGTGGGCCAGGACTCGAAACTGAACGCCCTGAAAGATCTGCTGGCTGGTGGTACGCCCAACACCAGTATGCAGGCGCGTTTGCTGGGGCCGGGTGATGCCGGCGAACTGCGTAAGCAGCTGCTCGAGGGCGACGGCGCACCGGGTCACGAATGGGTGCTGTCGTCGGGCGTCATGTTGGTGGGTTCCCTGAAGGGCCTGAGCTTTGTTCGCGAACTGGTGGGCCTATGACGCTACTACTCGATGGCCAACAAATCATCGGCAACCGGATGAAGGTGACGGCCAACCTCAAGATCGAAAGCGACGACATGTCGGGGCAGACCAGCAACACTGAAAAGTCGCACAAGGGCTTCAAGCCCAAGACGCTGACGATTGCGCTGACCATCCCCTACAAGCAGCTGAGCAACCTGCGCACGCTGATGCGCCTGGCCGAAGGCACCGAAGGCGGTGGCCAGCTCAAGACGTATCGGATCGTCAACGACACCGCCGAGGCGTTCGGCATCCGCCAGGTGACATTTTCCGATGGTGTCAGCGCCCGCGAGGATGACAGCCTGTCGCAATGGATTGTCCAGTTCACCCTCTCGGAAAAGCTCTCCAACCCGGAAAAGGTTGAGAGCCGTCGCGCCGGCAACGCGGTGAAGTCGCAATCCGCACCAGGTGACGGCGTGGCCGGTACCAGTACCGGCGCCGATGGATCGAGCGGGGCGCCCCAGGAACTGACCGGCTTCGAAGCCGTCCTGAAAAAAGTGGATTCCTACCTGGGTGGCACGCCATGAGCATGAAACTGCACAAGGTGCTGACGATCAATGGCGTTGTGGTCCCGCTGGTGAAAGACGAAGTCCGCCTGGAGATCAAAAGCCCTGGGCGGGCGATGTTCACCATTCAGGCCGGGGCCTCGGTGCAAGGCCTGGTGACGCTCGACATCGGCTACAACGAAGCCGCGCTGCAGCGACACTTCATCGGCTACGTCGAGCGCTGCACTGCCGCAAACGGTATTGAGCAGGTGGTGTTTTGCCGTGAGCTGGCTGCCGTCCTGGCCAGCCCGTTGCCGTTGAACCTGCGTCATGTGGATCTGCGTGCCGTGCTGACCGAGATCAGCACCAAGACCGGCCTGCGTTTTCGCGTGCCGGATCAGCCTTACACGAAGGTGAAGGCCCCGTTTTTCTACAGCCTGGCGGCGGGTTATCAAGCGCTGGACAGCCTGGCCAGGGTGTTCGGTATCACCGACTTCATCTGGCAGCAGCAGGGTGATGGGGAAGTGTTCGTCGGTTCCTGGGCGGACAGTTTCTTTGGTGCTCGAGCACCGCTGCAACTCCCGGTCAGTCTGTTCGACGGCTACCAGGGCAACCAAAGCGCAATGGTCGCGGCTCTCCCCGGGCTTCGACCAGGTGCAACAATTAACCAGGGCGAGCGGATCACCAGTGTCACGCTTGCCGGCACACAGATGGCCATCAAATGGACGACGCAATCAAGCGCAGCGTAGAACGCCAATTCCCTGAACTCACCGGCGGTTACCACTTGCCGCGCTTTGCTCGCGTGGTGGGGGTGGCTGACGCGCCCGCCGGCGCATCCATGTGTGATGACTTCCGGCCACGTTACGCGGTCGACATCGAAGTACTCGGCCCGGACGGCGAGCCAGATCCAGCACTGCCGGTGCTGTCCAGCGTGCCATTGCCGCTGCCATCCGGTGGCGATGAAATGGGCATGTTTGCCTTTCCCCATGAAGGCACCCAGGTGGTCGTGTGCTTCGCCTACGGCCTACCGAGCAGCCCATACATTCAAACGATCCTGCCGCATGGTCTGAGCCTGCCCAAGGTGCCCAAGGGCGACCACGTCTGGCAGCACAGTGACGCCGTGCAACAGCGCGTCGATGCGGACGGTAACTGGCTGCGCCTGACGGATGGCAAGATCCGCGACCATTCCCTGGAACGGGAAGTGGAAGCCCTGGGCAACAGCGAGAAGTATCAGAGCCACACCCGCGAGGTGGAGAACCATTCGACCGAGGAGGTGGGGGGCATCAAGCGGATCAATGCCTTGGGCGCACTCAAGCTCAATTCCGCCGGCACTGCCACGCTGGCAGCCCTGGACGACATGCACCAGGCCACCGGGCGCGACCTCAACCTGGTGGTGGGCAAAACTCACAACGCTTCCGTGGGTGGCGACATGCAGGAGAAGATTGCCGGCCTGCGCAAAAGCGTTTCCGCCGTCAGTCAGCGCCTGGTTGCACCGAAAAACCACGTCGGGTCGGAAAGCGTGAACATCTTCCGGGTGTTATGCGACACGCTCGACCTGATCGAGCAGATGGCCACCGAGCTGGCATCTCATACGCACGGTCCCTCGCCGGTACCGACTCAAGCGGCCGCCTTCGCTGCTGATGCGATCACGGCTGGGCTGCTCTCCGCTGAACTTGGTTCTGTGACTCTTTAGGGTAATGGTGGCTGTTTTTTTGCAGTTACGAAATCGATATACATCTGATCCTTATGATGCACATTAAAAACTAACAAGTTCTTAGAATCCACATAAGAATCATAAAAAATTGGCGATGATTTACTATCTGCGGCGGGCAAATCTTTCATATTCCATTGCGACACGAAGCTGGCGATATAGTCGGGCATACGGATCAGTTCGTCGTACCACATGAGCCTCCCGGTTGTGTTCGGTATGCCTATCTTGATTTCGAAAGGCATTCTGCTACCAGTGTTAATGTGGTAACCATCGACGCTGAGCCGTATAAGTTCGCCGTAAATCCGGTCATGCTGGATGGTTATAGTGTCTCGATCAGGGAATATTCCTACAAGCTCTAATGTAATAAATTTGCTAGTGAAAATAAGTAATCCACTTACAATCGCGGAAAAAATCATTAACTCACAGTAAGCCGATAGGTTAAAGCGCTTAGCTTTAGCTTCTTGCAGCAACGTATTGAATGGCTTCAGTGATTCTTTTGATGCTCCTGCTTTGACGCCATCGTAAAGCTGTTCAATAGTGCTGAGTGCGTAAGCCTTTGGGTCCGGTTCGCCGCCGCTGAAAACTGCAATAGGATCGTTCACTACAAAACCAAAGTGAAAAAACTGCTCATCGTTGAGGATGGCTATAGCTAGGGGAGAAACCGTCTTAATCTTCTTTATATCCTTGGGCATGGAATCTTTTATTTTTTTTATGATTTCATCGTAGCTAGTACTGGCAGGCAGTAAAGTTATTGCATAAGTTTTGTTGGGGAAGTTTCTGTCAAAGCAAAAGTCGGCGGCCACCATCCATTTAGTAATGTGGGAATGGGAGTCCAAGAATCTTCTAAACTCTCTGCCCTGCTCACCTGAAAGTATCTTGAAAATACCTTCTGACAACGTTGGATGCATGAAGTCGACCCTATCATAGTATCTGGGATGCCTAGCGTAAACGTTGTGGCCTTTGAAAGCTTCCCGTAAGGGCGGTGTGCCCTGCAACAAGCCAGGTATGCCGAAACAAAACCGCCTGATTAAGGCGTTTTTTTTCGCTTGAAGAGAGGTGATCTGTTCACGTCCTACTATTCAAGCAATGCCTCCACTGCGTACGCCAGCGCCCCGTCTGCTAGCTCGAGCAGGTCACTCAGGTCGTCTCGATTGATCACGTCGGACCGGTATAGAGCGTTGGCCGTCCTGAGCAGCGCTTTGTGCTGAGCGCCGGGGTTCTCAAGAAGCGACACACTGTCATTGAGCAATATTGTCCAGGTCGCGATTGCGGCGGTTCGCTCGACGGTTGCCATGTCCATGCGTGAGCCTCACTCCATCAGATTGTACTGTATACATACACAGTATAACGATTCGGCCTTTTGCGCCACGTTGCGGCGACGGAGCGCGCCGAAAAGTCCCTTACACGAAGATGAGTTCGACTCTCATCAAAAAATGCAGCGCAAAGAAAAAACCAGCTGAAAAAGCACTTATCCCCCTCCCGCCGACGGGCCTTGTGTCCTTTTTTTGTGCAAATCCAGATGTAGTGCAAACGAACCTGCAGCCCAGGCGGGCCGTGGGCCTCTGCAGGGGATCGGCATTTGCACAGAATGCAAAGTTTTGCAGGTAAATGAAGCGCGCTTGCACAGCGGCACACAGGGCAGTCTCAGATGGGGTATCGCTTAAGTCCCCGGTTTCATTGGGCGAAAACTTTTAAAACACGGGTTTCGGTGTGTTTTCAAAAACGCGCTTGATCTTTTTTTGGTGAGACTTGGCTGTGTGCGGGGAGCGGCTAAATTGCTTGGAAGCCTTGTAGTGCGGGGCTTAGCGTCGAGTTGCTGCGTTTCACTGTTTGACCTGGGAAAGCGATCGAGACGGAGCGTCTGAGGGCAGGCAGGAAAAGTCCTTTAAAAACACCAAACCCGGGTTGCCGTCAAAAGTGGCTATTTTTCGCCACCTCCTGCAGAACGGGGTGATTAATGCTCTGCAGCCCTTGTAGAACGTGGCTTTGATACATGGCGATGAAATGGTCAGGATGACTATTTGGAAAGGTATTTAAATTTAAAACCTATATAAATCAGGTGGTTGGCGGGGGTAGTAAAATAGTAGTCCTGATAGCCCCATTAATAGCTGAGGTGGTCTTGAAAATATGGTCTATGAAAGCTCTGAAAGCCTTTGTCTCTGTGGGTTAGAGAGTAGGTAAGTAAAAAAATACCTTTAATAGTCACTTTAAATCTCAACCGGAGAATTCATTCTGGCAGGTGGGAAAGCTCTGTCTGACGTGCTCGGCTCTACAGCCCCGACCATACCGCTTGAGGGTTCATGGGATGGGGTAGATGTATTGGGTAGATGTATTGGGTCGATATCGTTTGCTGCACTGGATGTGCTGTGAACGACGAAAAGGGTCAAGACTGGGGATTTAAGGGGAGGGAAGTGAAAGTTGGCTGGTACGAAAATGGTACAGAGAAAAATTAAGTAGGTCGTAAACCCTTGTTTTAAAGGGGCTAGCAGCTCAGTCCGTATCATCCATCATGGGCGCAACAGAAAACCGCCGAGACAGCGCAGCCCCTGTGTTTACTGGCTTTGAAGCAATATTCTGTACCATTGTGCTCTACGTTTTTGCTGCGATTTTAGGGGGTAAAAGGGCGTATTTTGAAGTCGACTGGTACAATTTACCAATCAAAACAACAATTGTACCAGGCGATCATGGCCACTATCCGAGCACGCAAGCGTACTGACGGCAGCATCAGTTACACGGCACAAGTACGCCTGTTTTGCGATGGGTTGCAAGTCTACCAAGAGAGCCAGATCTTCGCCCGATAACAGACGGCCCGGCAGCTTTGGGTCGATTGCGGGACTTTGCGACAGGCAGCAATCGGACAGATGCAGCCACTCGAACAACATAACCTGAGCGCTGTTTTGCAGCGCCAAACGGTCACTTATGTTCCGCTGCCAACATTGATCTGAACTGGGAAATACTCTCTGAAGATAGCCCGGCACCTTCGAACACTGCGCAGGTGAAGCTAACGGGGGCAGGGCCTGGAGCGGTTATGATGCGGTCTGCAACCACCGCTATCGGACTGTTTCGATAAAACCCGTGACCTTCATAACCTGCAGCATTCTCTTGTAAGAAATTAGCACTGTTTGAGGTATGTGGAATCTTGTCGAGAAGCCCGGCCCTCGCAAGTGCCAGAGTTCCCCCACAGATACCTGCAATCGTCGCTCCACTTGAACGACTGGCATGAAGAAAGTCTCGAATATCCGGTGCTTCTGCACGTTCCCAGACCATTCCCCCGATAACGACCACAACATCCGGTTTCCAGTCCAGGCATTGTTGCAAGTTACTATCGATCGTTACAGGCAGCCCGCCCTGCGAGTGGATCTGTCCCGGAGCAAAAGCGAAAAACCTGACGTCGATCCCGTAAAATGGGGACGCAGTTCCAGCTATAAAAGCATATTCCCAGTCAGCAAAACCGGGGCTCAGTAGTAAACCTATGCGTGCCATCAGTCAGAATCCTCCATGAATGCCAACACCCTATGGCGACAATAAATGGATATCAAGGGCTGCTTTGGGTCGGATAGCAGTCGCTCGCAAAAATCTGCTCTCTACCTATATATGCCAGGACTCAGCCTCGACGTAGCGGGCCAACGCACGTTTGAGGTGGTACTAACGGTCGCGGTCGGTGGCTTGGGACAACTGGTCGAGCTGCTCCACGAGCGCCTCTTCAACACAGAATGACAACACGGGCGGTGCCATGATGGAATCCTCACTCTTGAGTGTATACAGCTGTTGCCGCTGACCGAAAACTGACCCAGTAGAGGCTGTTCTGCCGACTGAAAACTGACCCAGGTGTTCAACTGCTTCTGCTCACTTTTTGAGCAGGAGAACACAGGGTGATCAGCATGGAAATGTTGGGAAAAATCCGGCGGATGTACTTCCGCGACAAGCTCTCGCTGCATCAGATAGCCAAGCGTACCGGGCTGTCGAGAAACACCATCCGAAAATGGGTCAGAGCGCCCGAAGCCACTCAGCCAGCGTACCAACGGTGCGCAACCTTCAATAAGCTCAGCCCTTTTCACGAGACCCTGGAGCAGGCGCTCAAGGCCGATTCGTTCCGGCCAAGACACAACCGCAGGAGCGCCAAAGCGCTTTTCGAGCAGATCAAGGCCGAGGGTTACGACGGCGGCTACAGCCAGCTCACGGCGTTTGTCCGCTCTTGGCGAGGGGAGCAAGGCAAGTCTTTACGCGCTTTTGTACCGCTGACGTTTGCTCTCGGTGAGGCCTTTCAATTTGACTGGAGCGAAGAAGGTCTGCTGATCGGTGGTCTTTTTCGACGTGTCCAGGTCTCCCACATGAAGCTGTGCGCCAGCCGCGCATTCTGGTTGGTTGCGTACCCCAGCCAAGGCCACGAGATGCTATTTGATGCCCATACGCGCTCGTTTGGAGCGTTGGGTGGCGTGCCACGTCGCGGCATCTACGACAACATGAAAACGGCTGTCGACAAGGTCAACAAAGGTAAAGGCCGCACGGTCAACGCCCGGTTTTCCGTGATGTGCGCGCACTATCTGTTCGATCCGGACTTCTGCAACGTGGCCTCTGGCTGGGAGAAAGGCATCGTCGAAAAGAACGTGCAGGACAGCCGGAGGCGAATCTGGCTCGATGCTCAAAATTGCATGTTCCATACCTTTGAGGAGCTGAATGTCTGGCTCGGCCAACGTTGCCGGTCGCTCTGGAGCGAACTGGTGCATCCGCAGTACAACGGGCTGACGGTGGCCGAGGTCTTGGAGCTGGAGCAGGTCGAAATGATGCCAATGCCGACGGTATTTGATGGCTACGTCGAGCGTACCGTGCGGGTCTCCAGCACCTGTCTGATCAGCGTGGCGCGAAATCGCTATTCAGTGCCATGTGAGAGAGTCGGCCAGTGGGTCAGCAGCCGTTTGTACCCTTCGCGGATCGTGGTCATTGCCGACGAAACGGTGATCGCCAGTCACGAGCGCCTCTTTGATCGAGATCAGGTCAGTTTTGACTGGCAGCACTACATCCCACTCATCGAACGCAAGCCTGGTGCATTGCGCAACGGCGCGCCATTTGCTGATTTGCCAAAACCGTTACGGCTTCTCAAACGAGGACTGAGGCGTCACACCAACGGTGATCGAATCATGATGCAGGTACTGGCTGCTGTGCCAATTGCGGGTCTCGAACCAGTGCTGGTGGCGGTGGAGCTGGTACTTGAATCGGGAAGTCTGAGCGCCGATCACATCCTCAATGTCGTTGCCCGCCTGACCTCCACCACACCACCTCCCTGTGTAGAAACCAGCCTGCAACTCAAGGTCGCGCCTGTTGCCAATACGGCACGCTACGACCGGCTCCGTGCGACCGATGAGGAGAATCGCAATGCGTGACCTAATGACTGAACTCAAAGAACTTCGCCTGCACGGCATGGCCAGTGCTTGGGAAGAACTGGTCTCTCAAGGAACAGCGTCGACGGCTTCATCGAAATGGCTGCTGGAACATCTGCTTCAGCAGGAACATGCGGATCGCGCGGTACGCTCGGTGAATCATCAGATGAACATGGCAAAACTCCCCATGCACCGTGACTTAGCTGGCTTTGACTTCAGCGCTTCCAGCGCTGATGCCCGGCTGGTCAGCGATCTATCCAGCTTAGCGTTCACTGAAACCGCGCAGAATGTCGTGTTCATCGGCGGCCCTGGAACCGGGAAAACACACCTGGCCAGTGCCTTGGCTGTATCCGGAATCACGGCCCACAACAAACGCGTGCGCTTCTTTTCCACGGTGGATCTGGTGAATCTGCTGGAGCGTGAGAAGTACGATGGCAAGGCAGGGCGAATCGCCCAGGGACTGCTACGAACAGACCTGGTGATACTGGATGAGCTGGGGTATTTGCCCTTCAGTCAAAGCGGCGGTGCCCTGTTATTTCACCTGCTGTCCAAACTGTACGAACACACCAGCGTGGTCATCACCACCAACCTGAGCTTCTCGGAATGGTCGAGTGTGTTTGGCGACGCCAAGATGACCACCGCGTTGCTGGATCGGCTGACACACCACTGCCACATCGTCGAAACGGGCAACGAGTCCTACCGACTACAACACAGCACCTTGGCCGCGCAGACAAAGATCAAGTCACGGGAACGAAAGCGCAAGGACGGAGATGATGTCGAGGACGATGAGCCATTTTGATCCGCACCATAAATGCCCTGCCGCTTGCGGTGGGGCTTGATGGTCTTGAATCGGAACACTGCTGCTAAGCTTATCCACAATTGCTGGGGCAAAAATCAGCAATCCGTCCTGGGTCAATTTTCAATCGGCAGGGTGGGTCAGTTTTAAATCAGCGCCAACAATACAGCGTATACGGGTTCTAAAGCTGCACACCCAAGTGGCTGATGAGAACAGAGGTTTCTTGTAGCTTCAGACAAACGCACCGGTGTCTCTGCAAACTACCTGCGATAGCTTATTTTCGTCCTTGGGTGCCATTAAAGCGAAAAAAGGCCAGCCACATCATGGCCAGCCTTTTTGCTTGCTTGAACCACCACCTGAAAATCAGGCTGCCTTGTTACTGATGCGAACTTCGAGTTCCAGATCTGCACTGGCCAACATATTCACCAAAGCATCCAGAGAAAATTTTTCAATTTTCCCCTTGAGCAAATCATTCAGCCTTGGCTGAGTGATATGCAGCCGCTGGGCCGCTTCTTTTTGCGATACATCCCAGGTTTTCACTACCCGCCTGATGGCTCGCATCAACTGAGAACGGACACGCAGGTTCTCGGCTTCTTCTGGCGTATCAACCAACGCATCCCAGACACTGGTAGGGCGTTCGTTTGACATACACTTTTCCTCTGATCAATCACTTGCTTACTAATTTTTGGACAACTGTTTTGCTACAAGTTCTTTTAAAAAAGTGACAGGTGTACTTTTTTTGAGTCGGGTCATAGCTAGGGCTTTACCCCTTCACCGTTGGTAAAGGGGATCGCCACGCCACCCTACGCTCAACCCAGCGATTTGTATCGGGTTCTACCCAGATCCAAATCACGCTTTTCCGTCTTTTGAGTTGTCTTGCGGAAGGCATGCAACACATAGATTGCTTCCGGCCGATTGACCACATAAAACACGCGAAAAGCCCCATCATCACATGCAATCCGGATTTCCTGAACACCCTTGCCAACGGATTTCATTGGCTTGAAGTCGTCAGGCTCTTCCCCTTCCTGTAGTAGTTCTAGCTGAAAACCTGCTCGCTTCCTAGGCACTTCAGGGAAGTCCCGCAGGTCTTGCAAGCTACTTCCAACCCACATGATTTCCTTCATTTCTCGGTTGGGCATCGCTGCACCTCCGTCTTATCAAACATTTTATGCATCTGAAAGTAGTCATCGGTCGCTTCCTCTCTGGTCAAAAATCGAACAGGCATGTTGCTCGTCTCACCTACGGATTCGCGTGTGCGAATCCACGCCTGCGAGATAAACATTATATCTGTTTTGATATAAATACAAGGTCATCTCTCATCACTGTTTTGCAGACATCAAGAGGTGGGGCCATCATGCATGCGAAATGCTCCCAGTGAGGCTACGAGTCCTTGTGCGGCTCATTTCCACGTTGGGATGCGGTCAGCCGCTTCCTGACGGTGCTGGTGAATCTGTGTAGGGATTTATTCAGATGTTGGCGAATGCCAGTTTGTCGAGTGGGCTTCATTCCTGGACATTCATCCTTTGTAGGGCCGTTGAACATTGGAGGTGAGCTTACCGAGAGATATTCAGGAGTTTCGTACGACGTTTCGCTTTCCATCTCGCGAATCATCCGAGAGAATCCCGTTCGCTTGCGCCTGCTCAAATCGGGGAATAGTCTCGGCCCATCGCTGCAAAATCAGCGGTCGGGTTTAGTCGCCCGTAGTGAAATCAGGCGCACAGCGCCACCTCAGAGAGGCGTTTTTTTGCCTCCGGTTTTTGGTGGCCGTGCGCAGGGCGCCTTCGGGCGCGCCGGGTTCCTGGTTTCTCCGGTCGACTAACCTGCGTACGGCTGCCACCCATTCGTTTGGTCGCGATAAGTGACAGCTCCTCTTAGAAGCCAGGAGTTAACGGTATGAAAAAAGTTGTCCCCGATCCCCCCTCATTGACCCTGCAAGATGCTGAACAGTGCGATTCACAGTTGCTGGACCGTGCGGCCGTCAGGCGTGCGCTCGATTATTACCTGCACGACCATAAGCCTGCTCGCCCCATAAGCACGGCCATATTTGCCATCCCGGACAGTGTCAATTCAGAAGCGGCTTTGGCCCAAGCGTCAGACTTGTTGCGCTGTGCGGTTGCTTCGGCGAGTGAGGCGGGGGATGGTTTGTGCGGGCTCGCGCGCGACCGGGTGTTGTCGGTCATGCATCTGGTGGAGCTGGCCAGGGCGTATGTCGATAAATCGCTGGACGGTGTGGCGATGCACTGATGCAGCACGCGCCTGGTTGGCGGCAGGCGCGTTATTGATCTCTGGGTATATTGGGTACTTTTCGAAAATCGCGGCAAGTTGATCGGAGCCTCCCTAGGTAGCTGACAAGCTGCCCAACAATACAAGGAAGTCAATGCTGAGCTCACTGGTATCAAATGGTCAGCAACCAACGTCGGATCAATCAGAACTGGTGGTGCCTTGGTGGAGCTTTACGAAGACCATCCTGGCTGTAACCGCCCTGTCATTAGTACGTGATGGGCGGGTCGGACTGGACACCCCGATACCTGATCAGCCATTCACGTTGCGCCAACTGCTTAGGCATGAGGCAGGGCTCGCCGATTATGGTGAACTTGCAGATTATCACGCCGCCGTTGCCAACCATGAGGCTGCATGGTCAGCAGACGAAATGATGCAGCGCCTTGATGGCGCTCGGCTTCGATATACCCCCGGAACTGGATGGCGCTATTCCAATGTGGGTTACCTTCTAATAGGCAAGCTAATTGAACAACTGACTGACTTGTCGCTTGAAGAGGCAGTGGGTCGATACGCACTGACGCCTTTGGGGCTCTCGAGGGTTCGCTTCGCTAAAACGCCAGCAGACTTACAAGATACCCACCTTGGAAATACATCAAATTATGACCCCGGCTGGGTGTATCACGGCTTGTTAATCGGCCCCATTTCGCAAGCCGCACTCTTCCTCGACCGACTTTTCGCTGGGCATCTGCTCCCCACAGGCTTGCTCCAGGACATGCAGATAGCAAAGGCATTGGGTGGTTCGATTCCAGGTCGCCCATGGATTACACCGGGATACGGCCTGGGTTTAATGCGGGGTTCGATCGACGGTGGTTTTACCCTATGCGGACACACAGGGTGCGGGCCTGGCAGCGTCATTGCCGTTTACCGTATCTGCGACGGCGACACATCGGCCTGTTGCGCTGTTTTCGGCGCAGGCACCCGTGAAGGCACCGTCGAAACCCTCGCCGCCGAGCAACTGATACAAGTTTTGCGGTCGGGGGGTAAAGTCGTCTGAGTCCTTCGATGTATTGGCCGGCGATCCGCTACTTATCGTGGCGCAGCTCGCGGCTCAAGGTCTGAAGCATCTCTATATTGACGGAGGTCAGACCATCCAGGCTTTCCTCGCTGCGGGATTGATCAACGAGATCACTATTACGCGCATTCCAGTGTTGTTGGGCAAAGGAATTCCTTTGTTCAGCCAGTTGGGTGGCGAGCTAAATTTAAGTCTGATTGATTCCTCAGCGTCTGATAACGGATTTGTACAGAGTCGTTATCAAGTGCTCGCCCAGGCTTGCTCAGTTGAGAAAACAGGATCTGATTGCAGTGCTCTAGAGATTTGATGACTGCCCGCACGTCATTTGGTGCATAGCGACGTTCAAAGTCAGGTCGTAGCTAACCGACCCACATTTGCAGGCGCTGGCCACCACTGGCTCGATATCTCGAGGATGTTCTTGCTCGGCTGCCACATCAGTGGGGCACTGTTAAGTTATCGGAGATGGCAAAGTTTTAGAGTGGCTGAAACGAAATGACAAAAGAGACGGCACGTTACATCTTGATCACAGGCGCGGCAGGTACCGGCACCACGACTTTGGCGGATGCTTTAGCTAAGGAACTGAGCGCAACTCACCTGGAAGCAGATGATTTTTTGTGGCTGCCCAGTAACCCGCCCTATCTGCATCTGGCAGACAAAACGCTACGAGGAGAGCGCTTGCTACATGAAATGCGCGCTCATGACCGTGCAGTGGTTGCCGGATCAGTAATGGGCTGGGGTCAACCGCTTGAGAGCGAATTTGATCTTGTGGTGTTCCTTTATCTTCCGGTTGAACTCAGATTGGAGAGGCTAGAACGTCGAGAGGTAAAACGCTTCGGTCAAGCAAAGCCGGAGTTTCTGGCTTGGGCAGCTCAGTACGATGAGGGGGGCGTCCCTGGACGTAGCCTGGCCAGGCACCAGGAATGGCTGTCTGCGCTTACCTGTACGGTCTTAAAGCTTGAAGGGGACATGTCTGTTACAGATCGGGTGCGGCAAATACGGGATGCAGTCGACGGACTGAAGCACGCACCGTCAGTCATGTGAACGTGTGTTGGCTGTAGGCTTACGTCCAGCTTGCCAAGCGAGTGGAAGAGATGGGCCAGTCATTCAGCGGCACATTAAGGCAGTCAAAAAGCTCGAGGCAGTTATCCTGGATCGGCACGTTCGCAATCAAAGCATGATGATTGCCGTGCTCTCGAGCAAGACGGGCCGCACCAGAATTTTGTAGCAGTCGGCATCGAATGCCTGCCCTGTCAGTCTGGGGGCCAGTCTGGCTTCAGACTCGCAGGTATAGGTGCCGATATAGCGCCAGCTGTCCACGACGTGGTACTCCTCGATCTCGCCATGCTGCTCGTGCAATGCGATTGCGCCTGGATAGGGCCAGTGATGCACGGCCCAGCGTTCCAAGGCACTCAACAAGCGTTGGGTATGCGCCTTATGGCTTTCTGCCCCTTTGCAGGCACCGGCGCACTTGCCTATCTGAGCCCGAAAGCAGCCCCGTCCCGTTGATTTATCCAGGCCCAGCAGGGTGTGGCAGAGCCGGTGCTCGTCCGCAATCTGCATCAGGGCTTCGGTGGCCATCCGCCGGTTACGGAAAAGCCCGTACAACTGTGGCCCGTCGCAGATCGTGGTGGTGTCGATGATTTCCAGTACCCCGTCGACAATCCGCAATGAGCACAGACGCTGTTGACGACGAAGTCGCTTGTTCTTCAAGGGTTGCAGTTCTTTGATCAGGCGGGACTCCAACAGCAGGGCACCGATTTCTCCTGCGGTTTGCTGGTACTCGATCCGTTGTGTCTGGCGCAGCATTCGGGCTTCTTCCGGCGCGCGCAGGTGGGAAAGCAGTCGGCTGCGTATATCGATGCTTTTACCGATATAGAGCGGCATGGACTCGCCAGCAGCGTAAAAGAAATACACCCCGGGTGCTCGCGGGGCGGCCTCGACCTGAGCGCGCAGGTGGGTCGGGTATGTATAAACAAGGTCGGGGCGAGCAGTAGGGGCGGGCATGGGGTGCACCTTCAAGGTGGATCAGTAGGCCTATGTACCAAGCATGGCCAATTTCAGTTCGGGGCAATGCAATTGAACACCTCACCGCGCAGCTTTTACCAATAGTCCAGGCGTGATGTGCCAGAAGCTCGCTCAATGCCTGACGCGTCAGGGTATTCAATGTCACGTATTACTGCTGTTTGTACCACGGGAGAGCTACAAAACACATCGGAAGAACGCCTTGCTCTACGAGGATTGATCAACGGGAACAGTTATTGCTTGAAGGGCTGAGGGCGGAGGGAAATGCAGACCGCGCAGATTTGTGTGCGCTGTAAGGGTGCGTAAGTTAATCAGGAATTGCGTGTTTTCGAGCGCAAGCAGTTGACCTACTCAGAACAGTTTATAGGGAGCTATCGCTTGGAAAACCTGGTCATTCGTCATGCGCAACTAACGGATGCGACGCAGCTCTGCAATGCCGAGCGTGAAACGGCCAAAACCCCCGGTTTGCTTGTCTCGCGGCCAAGTGAGTTTAACACTGCAGCCTTTGAGCGAAAAATTCTTGCCCTGAAGGATGATGGCCTTTACCTGGTGGTTGAATGGAATGACCAGATTGTCGGGCATGCTTTGCTTGAGCCAATGGGGCTTGAGGCCTTTAAGCACGTTATGAGCCTGACTATCGTTGTGCATCCCGACTATGTGGGGCAGGGTATCGGCCATGTGTTGATGACGCGCTTGTTGCAGTGGGCCGGGGATCGCCCGGGGCTGGTAAAAGTCGAACTGCGGGTGCGTGAGGTCAATCGCCGTGCGAGGCACCTTTATCTGAAGTTCGGCTTTGTGGAAGAAGGTCGTCTTGAAAAGCGTATACGCCTACCCGATGGCAGTCTGATCGCGGATATCACCATGGCCTGGTTCGCACCGGAGCACAGCTGAAGCAGCACTGGGTGGCAGCTTGATGCCCTGACGAACTCAAGCTGTCGTCTATAGTCAGAGGACCACCCTTATTCTGAGTCCTCGACCATGCTAACGCCTCGCTCACTGATTACAGCCATTACGTGTGTTGCGCTTGTTTGTGGCCCGGTCACTGCCTCGGCCGATCCAGGTAACGGGAACGGTAAAGGCAATGACAAAGGCGGTCAGCACTATGACCAGGATCATGGCAAGCAAGGTGGCCAGGGCAATAAAGGTAAAAAGTCAGGCGCTGACGACAGGGCGCATGGCCCGAGTATCAATCGTGCAGCCACGCTTGAAATCATTCACGGGCATAGAGATTACTGGAGCCGAAGCCAGGCGCTGCCGCCCGGCATCCAGAAGAATCTGGCGCGGGGCAAGCCGCTGCCGCCAGGTATTGCCAAAAAGCTGGATGGCCGACTGGCCAGCAGGCTGCCTCATTACGAGGGGTACGAATGGCAGCAGGTGGGCACGGAGTTGATTCTGGTCTCCATTGCCACCGGGTTGGTTTATGAGATTCTCAATGGTGCCTTTGATTGATGTGACGCCGTTGTGTCGATCAGTGCCTGAAACTCCGGGCTTATCCCTCGCCTAGACCCGGGAAAAGCCCGGCCAGCCGGGGCAATGTGCCAGTGTTTCTCACTAAGTGGCTGTTTTTGAATAAATTTATTTAAAAAGTGCTTCCCATATCCTCAGAGTGCGGGTATATTTGCGCTCGTTCTCACAGCGAACCCTTACAGGTTCACGGCGATTGGCAACATTCGCAAGCTGCAAGGACGTTAAATGAATGCCAGGCATTCATCGCAACAACTACAGGGGCGTCGCCAAGCGGTAAGGCAGCAGGTTTTGATCCTGCCATGCGTTGGTTCAAATCCAGCCGCCCCTGCCATTTTTCAGATCTTGTCCAGCATCGGGCAAGACTCTCCAAGCACAGCGTCAACGCCGTTCGGCCTGACGCAACCTCGCTAGTCACCCATCCCATACAAATTAATACCACTGTCTTTTTCTTGCCCATCCGGTTTGTGGCGGATCAGTCCTGCGCGTTTCTGCAGCTCAACCCATTGCCTGTGAAAGCAGTGCGTACTGGAGAACACCTTCAGTGGATTGCGGGGGTGTGCCGAGGGCCATTTGGCTCACCCGGTCTACTGGGCCCAGGCCGGCCCGCGTCAGCCATTCACACAGACCGCTGTTATGTGGCACATCGATACGCACCAACTGGCCAGGGATCCGTGAGAGCAGGGTGGCGATCAGGTGCCTGGCCTGCCGGGGATTTTGGGCAATCACCGGGCCAATGCAATGGCCCTTTCCGGCGCGGCGCAACAGGGCAAACGCCTGTAACTGGCCACCGCACTCGATACCGGCCGTGTGTTCGATAGTGTCGTGCAGATGGGCGAAAATGGCACTGCGATCCAGCCCGCTGCCAGCGTTGGCCAGTGCCAGTTGCCGTGCCTGATCCTCTGCGTTGAGGCTGCGGCAGTGTTCGTCTGCGGCCAGCGGCTCAAGGGCCATACATTGTGCCGGGCCCTGGCGCTGCTCGAGGGTGCCGAACTCGATAAAGCCCTGGCTCAGATACAGCGGTGCGCCTGCCGCCGAGGCATTGAGGATCGCCGTGGCCGGCTTGCAGGCCTCGAGCGCCAGCTCCATCAATCGGCGGCCAACACCCTGGCCCTGATAATCGGGGCTGACCACCACCAGGCCAATGGTTGCAAACGCACCTTGTGGGCAGGCGAACGCCGTGCCGATCAAGCGCTCACCTTCGCAGGCCACAAAGCCTTTGCACACCCGGTGCAACAACGCCCAGTCTTCCAGGCGATGGGGCCAGTTCAGTTGCGCGGACAACCTGTGGGCGGCAGGCAAGTCGGCCCGGGTCATGGCGCGGTAGTTGAAGGCAGCCTGTTGCGGCGCGGGCATGATGAAACTCCTGGAACATGTGCGCACTATCTACAGGTATTGCCGCCGCGCTTTCAACCCCCGTGTGCGACCTCATGCCTGGCCGACATGATGCTCGCCACCTGACGTGGCTGGCAGTTGAGGTAGGCCGAGGATTGCAGCCATTGCTGGTCGGGGTACCAGGCAAACATGAACTGGCCATTTTTGAGTTTATCTACGACCTGACGCGCCACTTGCGGGCGGACCGCCGGGCAGCCGAGGCTGCGGCCGATGCGGCCCTGGGTTTTGCTCCACAGCGGGTTCACGTAATTGGCGGGGTGGATCACGATCGCCCGTTCACGGGCCTGATCATTGATGCCGGGCTCAAGGCCGTCCATGCGCAATGAGTAACCATGGCTGCCCACATAGCTTTCCTGGGTGCTGAACAGGCCGAGACTGGACTGGTTGCTGCCTTCGGTATTGGAGAAACTGGTGGCGAAGTTCTCGCCGGATTGTTTTCCGTGGGCCACCAGATCACGCAGAACCAATGTCTTGCGGGTCAGGTCAAAGATCCAGAGACGGCGAGCGGTTGAAGGTTGCGAGAAGTCGATTACCGCCAGATGCCGAGCCTGTTTGGCTCCGTTATTGACCGCGCACTGCATGGCGCTGAGGGCACTTTTCAGGGCCTGGGGGTTGAGTTCCGGGGCGGCATGGCTGAGCTTGTTGAGCAAGAGCGGATTAGCAGCGTAGGCAGTAGTGCAGGTTGCGCTTAAGGCGATGGCTGCAAAGCAAAAACGGCGTAAAAAGTTGAGCATGATTTGCGTATTCTCGATGGAGTCAGACCAGTAATGCTGCGCCGATAACTTGGCGCTTGGGTTTTAACTGCTAGCCTGTGGGTTTGCCGTGACCGCTGATTGAGCTGAAGTTAAAGATGACGGCCCATAATTGGAGTAAAGCAGTTGTTCAAAAAACGCGCATTTTACTTGAGCATTGCCTTGCTGACTGTGCCACTGGTCGCTGTAGCCGATCCCCTACAGGCAGACACCACAAGCCCGGTACAACAAGCGCTCAGCCAACTGCCGCAAGCCTGTCCGGTCCTGGCGCCACGGGTCAATGCACCGATGCTGCGAATGCTGCAGGGGTTTTATCAGGGGCAGAATGACCAGCCGGTATGGTCGGTCAATGGCCGTTTGAGCGCCCTGCAAGGGGAGCTTGCGCAGTTGGCGGATGACGGTCTGGACCCCGACACCTACAAACTGCCTGTCGCTGGTGATCTGTGTGCCGATATCGGGATCAGCCAGCAGTATCTGCAAGCCTTGCAGGACCTGCACTATGGTCGCCTGCAGCAGTCGCGGTTCGAGCCGGTATGGCATGCCAGTGAGGTTGCACAAGACCGCCAGGCCCGCATCCTGGCCTTTGCCGGCCCGGGCCTGGCGGACTTGCCCCGGGCTTTTGAACAGGCGCGCCCGCAAAACGAGCTGTATCAAAACCTGCGTCGGGTCTATGCCCGCCAGCGTCAGCAACCCTTGCCACAATGGCAACCACTGGCCAGCGGGCCGTTGCTGCGTCCGGGGGCTGAGGATGCGCGGGTGCCCGAGCTGGCCCGGCGACTGGTCAGTGAAGGCTACCTCAGCCACCTGCCGGCGACTGTCGATCACCATTACAGCAATGAACTGGTGGCGGCGGTGAAGAGCTTCCAGCTCGACCATTCGTTGCAGGCCGACGGTGTAATCGGCGCGGGCACCCTTAAAAAACTCAACATCAGCCCCCAGGCGCGGCGTGAGCAGCTGCGCATCAATCTGGAGCGCTTTCGCTGGATAGCCCAGGATCTGGAGCCCGATATCCTGCTGGTCAATGTGCCCGCAGCGCAACTGACCGTGTACCGCAACGGTGTGCCGGTGTGGCAGACACGCACCCAGGTCGGTCGTGCCGAGCGCCAGACCCCGCTGCTCAAGTCCCGGGTCAATCGCCTTACGCTCAACCCGACCTGGACCATTCCGCCGACCATCTTTCGTGAAGACAAACTGCCGCAGATCCGTCGCGACCCGTCTTTCCTCAGCCGTCAGGACCTGCAGATTGTGGACAGCAACGGCCAGCCGCTGGCGGCTCAGGATATCGACTGGGATCGACCGGGCAACATCCTGCTGCGCCAGGGCGCGGGGCCGAGGAACCCGTTGGGACGAATTGCCATCCGCTTCCCCAATCCGTTCTCGGTGTACCTCCACGACACCCCTAGCCAGGCCTTGTTCAGCAAGGGGCCACGGGCTTTCAGTTCGGGTTGCGTGCGGGTTGAAGCGGTGTTCCAGCTGCGTGACTTGCTGGTGACACCTGCCGAAAAAGTCCGTAGCGAGGAGCTGTTGGGTACCGGGCTGACCCATGAGTTCAGGCTGTCGAACCCGACACCGATCCTGATGACCTACTGGACCGCCCAGGCAAACAAGGACGGCAAGGTGACCTACGCACCGGATATCTACAATCATGACCCGGCATTGATTGCGGCTCTGGCCAGCAAAAAATAATTCGGCCATTGCGGACTTTCGTAGCAGCTGACGAACGCAGCCTCGCTCCGCTCGTCAGCTGCTACATAGTCTTGGGCAACTTGCCTCATCTGCAGGCGAGCCACTAGTATCCAGCTCCCGATTGTCGACCCTGAGAGCCCCCATGAGCTGCTGGCCCGATTCGCGTTTCACCGATCTGCTGGGTATCGCCCACCCCCTGATTCAGGCACCGATGCTGGGCGCTGGCGCCGATATCATGATCGGCGTGGCACAGGCCGGGGGGCTGGCCTCACTGGCCTGCGCCACGTTGAGCCTGGAGGCCATCCGCAGCGAGGTGGCAGCCTTTCGGGCTGCCTGCGACCAGCCGCTCAACCTGAACTTTTTCTGCCATCAGCCTCCGGAGTACGACGAGGCTGCCATCGAACAGTGGAAGTCGCTGTTCAAGGCCTATTACAGCGAGCTCGGCGCCGATTATGACGCGCCCACTCCGATATCCAGCCGCGCGCCTTTCGATGAAGCCACCTGCGCCCTGGTTGAGGAATTGCGCCCCGAAGTGGTGAGTTTTCACTTCGCCCTGCCGGCACCGGAGTTTGTGGCCAGGGTCAAGGCCTGTGGGGCCAGGGTGCTCAGTTCGGCCACGACGGTTGACGAGGCGCAATGGCTGGAACACCACGGCTGTGACGCAATTATCGCCATGGGCTATGAAGCGGGCGGTCATCGGGCGATGTTCCTGCATCGTGAGCTGACCACGCAAATCGGCACCTTCGCTCTGGTGCCGCAAATCGTCGATGCCGTGTCAGTGCCGGTGATTGCTGCAGGCGGCATCGCCGATGCGCGAGGGATCGCGGCGGCGTTTGCACTTGGCGCCAGTGCCGTGCAAATCGGCACTGCTTACCTGTTTTGCCCTGAAGCAAAGCTGGCCAGGGCTCATCACCGTGCGTTGCGCGAGGCTCAGGCCAGAGATACCGCGCTGACCAATCTGTTTACCGGGCGGCCAGCACGGGGCATCGTCAATCGGGTCATGCGCGAACTGGGCCCGATCAACTCCCAGGCGCCAGCCTTTCCGTTGGCCGGTGGCGTGCTGCTGCCGCTCAAGGCCAAATCCGGGGCTGACAGCGGCGACTTTATCAACCTGTGGGCGGGCCAGGCTTTCCCCCTGAGCCCCGGGCGCATGGCCGAGCTGACGTCGTATGAGCTGACACGCAAATTTATCGACGATTATGCCGCCCGCTCTACATGCCTATAGCAATTTTGCCCGGCATGGCTGGCGGTGCGAATCAGCAACATGATTGCACCTGCCACCGGCAGGCTTACCAGTAGTAATGCATAGCGCAGCGATTCAATACCGAAAGCCGGCTGCAGGGCATCGCTGAGCAAACCGGCCAGCAACGGCCCCAGGCCAATCCCCAGCAGGGTCGAAATAATGGTCTGCAAGGCCATCGCCGTACCCCGGCGGTTGGCCGGGACCAGTTGGGTGATCAGATTGAACGACGGCGCCACCCACCACACCGAAAAAAAGCTGTAGAGCGCGCACAGCAGCATCGCACTGGGCACCGGTACGCTGCCCACCTGCAGCCACACTGTGTTTGGCCACAGCAGGTAGGCGAACAGCGCACTGAGCGCTGTCACATGCCCTATGACCGGAATGCCCACTTGCCAGTGCGGGTTGCGCCGGGTCAGGTGGTCACTCAGCCAGCCGCTGAACAAGGCGCCGATCCCGGCAAAGCCGCCGCAGATAAAACCCGCCAGCAACCCGGCATGTTGCAGTGACAAACCGTGGGAGCGCACCAGAAAGCTGGTGTTCCACATGCCGATGGCATAAGAGCCCAGGGTGGTCAAACCACCCGCCATCACCAGGCAACGGTAAGCGGGCAGGGCCCAGAGTTTGCGTGCCTCGCTGCCCATGCTCTGCAGGGGGTGGGCCGCGTGGGCGCTGGCCAGGTCCCAGCGGCCACGCGCCGGGTCCTTCACCACAAAGGCCAGCAGCGTGGAGAACATCAGCGCCGGCATGCCGATCACGATAAACGCGGTGCGCCAGCCATAGTGTTCAACCACCCAGGCGCCAAGGCTGAGGCCGATCACTGCGGAGAAGGTCGGTGCCGCCGTGAAGCAACTGATGGCAAACGATCGGCGATGGGGCGGGTAGAGGTCGGCAATGATCGACATCGATGTCGAGGTGGTCGGCGACTCGCTCACCGCCACAGCCATGCGTGCCAGGGCGAGCATCCAGAAGCTCACTGCCAGCCCGCACAACATGGTTGCCACGGCCCACAGCAAACAGGCGATGGCCAATAAGCGGGTGCGTACCATACGGTCGGCCAGGCGACCGGCAGGCAGGGCAAGCAGGGCGAATACCGCGGCAAAGGCCAGGCCGGAAATCAGCCCCATCGCTGTGTCACTGACGCCGAACTCGGCTTTGATCGGCTCAATCATCACTGCCAGAATCTGGCGCCCGACAAAGTTGTCGGCAAACACCGCTGCCAGCAATAACAGCAAAGCATGGCTGCGCCAGCCGACATGAGTGTTGGACATGGTGGGTTTCCTGTGAGGTAAAAACGCCGAAGGCGCTGACCCGGTCAGCGCCTCCGTCAAGGTGCGACGCCTCAGGCCCGCTGGCGCGCCAGGGTCATGGCGGTGTCTTCGATCATGTCTTCCTGGCCGCCAACCATGCCGCGACGACCCATCTCCACCAGAATCTCCCGTGCTGGCACGCCGTACTTTTTCTCGGCGCGCTTGGCAAACAGCAGGAACGAGCCATACACCCCGGCGTAGCCCATGGTCAGGGCATCGCGGTCGCTGCGGATCGGGAAGTCCATGATCGGCACCACCAGATCCTCGGCCACGTCCTGAATGCCAAACACACTGACCCCGGTTTCTATGCCCATGCGATCGCACACGGCCACCAGGATTTCCATCGGCGTATTCCCCGCGCCCGCGCCGAGCCCGGCCGCTGCAGCGTCGATGCGGGTGGCTCCGGCCTCGATGGCCGCGATGGAGTTGGACACGCCCATCGACAGGTTGTGATGGCCGTGAAAGCCGATCTCGGTGTCCGGGTGCAGGGCCGCACGCAGGGCTGCAACCCGCGCCTTGATATCGTGTGGCAGCATATAGCCGGCCGAATCGGTGAGGTACACGCAGTTGGCGCCGAAGCTCTCCATCAACTTGCCCTGTTTGACCAGCCCCTCGGGACTGTTCATATGGGCCATCATCAAGAAACCCACGGTGTCCATGCCCAGCTTGCGGGCATAGGAGATGTGTTGCTCGGACACGTCCGCCTCGGTGCAATGGGTCGCCACGCGGATGGTATTGACCCCCAGTTCATGGGCCATTTGCAGATGGTCCACGGTGCCGATACCCGGCAGCAGCAGGGCTGACACCCTGGCCTTTTTCATCATCGGGATCACGGCCGACAGGTACTGCTCATCGGTGTGCGCCGGGAAGCCGTAGTTCACCGAGCTGCCACCCAGGCCGTCGCCATGGGTGACCTCAATCAGCGGCACGCCGGCTGCGTCCAGGCCGCAGGCGATGTCTTTCATCTGCTGCAGGCTGATCTGGTGACGCTTGGGGTGCATGCCGTCGCGCAGGCACATGTCATGCACGGTAATTTTTTTGCCGCGAAGATCCATGATCGGCTCCTTAAGCGAGGGCAGGTTGGGGGGCTGATGCCTTGAGTTGCAGCTCGCCCTTGAGGATTTCCTCGGCGAACATCTCGGCGGTGCGGGCGGCCGCGGCGGTCATGATGTCCAGGTTGCCGGCGTACTTGGGCAAGTAGTCGCCCAGGCCTTCGACCTCCATGAAAATCGAGACCCGGTTGCCGTCAAACACCGGGCCGTTGACCAGCTTGTAGCCGGGCACATACTGCTGCACCTGCTCGATCATGCTGGCGATGGCCAGGCTGATAGCGGCTTGATCCGGTTCGGTTTCAGTCAGGCAATGCACGGTATCGCGCATGATCAGCGGCGGCTCGGCGGGGTTGACGATAATGATCGCCTTGCCCTTTTTCGCCCCACCCACCTGCTCGATGGCACTGGCCGTGGTGCGGGTGAATTCGTCGATATTCTTGCGCGTGCCCGGGCCCACCGATTTGGACGCGGCAGTGGCGACGATTTCGGCGTAAGCCACCGGCTGGACGCTGGACACAGCCGCCACCAGCGGAATGGTCGCCTGGCCGCCGCAGGTGACCATATTGACGTTCATGGCGCCGCGCTTGAGGTTGGCCTTGAGGTTGACCGGCGGTACGCAATACGGGCCAATGGCAGCCGGTGTCAGGTCGATCATCAGCACGCCCAGCTCGTTGAGCTTGCGGCTGTTTTCAGCATGGACATAAGCCGAGGTGGCATCGAAGGCGATCTGGATATTGTCTGCCAGCACGTGCGGCAACAGACCGTCGACCCCGTCACTGGTGGTCTTCAGGCCCATCTCGCGGGCGCGGCTCAGGCCTTCGGAGGTGGCATCGATGCCCACC
This sequence comes from Pseudomonas sp. FSL R10-2964, assembly GCF_009600035.1. Classification (NCBI taxonomy): domain Bacteria; kingdom Pseudomonadati; phylum Pseudomonadota; class Gammaproteobacteria; order Pseudomonadales; family Pseudomonadaceae; genus Pseudomonas; species Pseudomonas sp. FSL R10-2964. The sequence continues at coordinate 54,672 of NZ_WIWH01000015.1, forward strand.
ATCCACACGGGCTCCAGCACTTCGCTGCGCAGCAGCTTGTAAAGCAGATCGGTGCCGATATTGCCCGGCCCGATCAGGGCACATTTGATCTTTTTGCTCATGGCTAAGGTCTCGAAGGGGGGTTAGGGCACAAAGCGCAGGTTGGCAGAGCCCAGGCCGCTGAGAGTCAGGCTGACCTCATCGCCGGGTTGTACCGGAACCAGCGGCGCCAGTGCGCCGGAAAGGATGATTTCGCCCTTGCGAAACGGGATGTCGAACTTGCCCAGGGTATTGGCCAGCCAGGCCACGGCCTCGCAGGGGTGGCCCTGTACCGCCGAGCCAAAACCATGACCGGCGGGCTGGCCGTTTTTCAGCAAGTGCAACTCGACCTTGGCCAGATCCAGCTCGCGCGGGTTGATGCGCTGTTCGCCCAGGGCGAACACACCGCAGGAAGCGTTGTCGGCCACGGTGTCCTGAATGCGGATTTTCCAGTCGGCAATGCGCGAGTCGACAATTTCGAAACACGGCACCACCCATTGGCTGGCTGCCATTACGTCTTCGGCGGTGATGCCGGGGCCGTGCAGGTCTTCGCCGAGGATAAAGGCGATTTCGCCTTCAGCCCGTGGCTGCACCAGGTGGTGGGCGGCAAAGCTCACATCGCTGTTGTCGGCGACTTGCATGCGGTCGGTCAAGAAGCCGAAATCGGGCTGGTGCACATCAAGCATGTCCTGCACGGCACGGCTGGTAACGCCAATTTTTTTGCCGACCACCTGCTCGCCCAGCGCCTGGCGGCGTTGCAAGAAACGCAGGGAAATGCGGTAGGCCGTGTCCAGGGTCAAATCCGGGTAACGGGCGGTCAATGGCTCAAGGCTGCGCCGCTCCAGCAGGGCGTGAAACAACTCGTCGCCCAGGGCTTCAATCAACTGTGTGTCCATAAATTGGCTCTCGGGAGGCTATGCAGAAAATCCTCTTGTGGGAGCGAGCCTGCTCGCGAAACTTCTTCGCGAGCAGGCTCGCTCCCACGGTTTGATGGTGGCTCAACCCGGCCAGACGCTCGATTCGGCGCCGCCGTCTACTTCCAGGATCTTGCCGGTGACCCAGCGTGAAGCCGGGCTGGCCAGGTACAGCGCTGCAGCCGCGATATCTTCAACTTCGCCCAGGCTTTGCAGCGGCGTGGCCTTGATCATGCCGTCGCGCATGGCCACCGGCAGCACGCCATTGAGGGCGGCAGTCAGTACCGGGCCGGGAGCAATGCCGTTGACCCGTACCTGCGGTGCAAAGTCCTGGGCCAGCAGGCGGGTCATATGGCTCAGCGCGGCCTTGGCGGTGCCGTAGGCGCTGAATTGGGTTTGCGCATAACGCGCCGCGCCCGAGGTGATATTGATGATGTTGCCGCTGCCGGCTTCGCGCATATGCGGCACGCACAGCTGGCTAAGGTGATAGGCCGAAGACACGTTGAAGCGCATGATTTCTTCAAAACGCTCCACGCTCAGGGTCAGCGGATCGTTGGGGCCGGCGCCGCCAGCATTGTTTACCAGGTGGGTGATGCGGCCCATCTGCTCGCGGGCCTGGGTGACCAGAGCGCTGCGCTGTTCGCTGTCATTGACGTCGCAGCTCAGGGCCAGGGCCCGACGGCCGAGGCTGCGTACTTCTTCGGCTACGGCTTCAACGTCGGCCAGGGTGCGGGCGGCCAGAACCACGTCGGCGCCTGCTTCAGCATAGGCCAGGGCGATGCCGCGCCCGATGCCGCGCCCGCCGCCGGTGATCACCGCCACGCTGCCGGTCAGGTTGAAGCGCTGAATAATATTCATATAAGTCCTTTTCCTTTTTAGGTAGAAAGCTAGCGGGGCGCCCACAGGTCGGGCAAGCCGGGATCACTGGCGGCAATCAGGCGCTTGAGCAGCACCTTGAGCGCCTGGGCATCACCGGGAGCGAGACGGGCCGACACGTTCTCTTCCACCGCCTTGGCCAGCGCCACCTGTTGCAGCGAGGCCTCGCGGCCGGTGGCGGTCAGCACATAGCGTGGCGCCTGCTGGCTGCCTTCGAGGGCGACCAGGTTCTGCTTTTCAAGAAAGCGCATGCTTGCCACGCTTACCACATGCCCGGTATAGCTGACGAAGTGATTGATTTCATCCAGGGTCAGGTTGTCGCGAATACACAGCACTGACAGGATAAAAAAGGCATGTTCGTCCAGTTGCTGATTGCTCAGCAGGCGATGCAGGGCGTCGAGCAGCTGGTAATGGGCGCGGCCCAGCAAGTAACCGAGCAGGTCTTCGGTGTAGCTGCATTCCGGCGGTGGCGGGGTGGTCGCCAGGCGCAGCTCGCTGCGCGGCTTGCGGGTTGCCAGGGCATATTGGCCACTTTGAAAGGCCAGCGGTGCACGGTCACTGTGATCGAAGGCGAGTACTTCCCCGACGAAAATCACATGGTCGCCGCCTTCATACTGAAAGGCCGTGCGGCACTGAAACCTCGCGGTGCAGTCCTGCAGAAGCGGCGCGGGGCTGATGCCGTTATCGAGCTCGATTTCAGCAAACTTGTTCTCGCCCTGCATGGCAAAGCGTCCGGACAGCGGCTCCTGCTCTGTCGACAGTACATGCACGTTCCAGTGCGAACCTGCACTGAATACCGGCAGGCTGCGGGCGGACTTGGCCAGGCTCCACAGCACCAGCGGCGGGTTGAGCGATACCGAATTGAAACTGTTGGCCGTAATGCCAATGGGCGAGCCATCTTCGGCCTGGGTGGTGATGATCGTCACCCCGGTGGTGAAGGTGCCCAGCGCGGTACGGAATGCCTGCGGGTCAAAACTGCTTTGCACTGCCATGACGAACCTCATGGATTGAATTTTCGTGCTGGCAGTATTCCCCTGGCTTGCGGGGGCTACATCGTCTTAATGGACTAACGGATATGGCCGATTATCGTCCGATCGGACGAGGCATTGCGGGGCGCAGTTCGCTAGCGTCGGTTGATCGAACCGGTGTATCAGAGGACTTATCCATGACGTTCAGCAGCACTGCTCCAGAACAGCTGACCAGCCTGTTGGCGGCGCAGAAAAAAGCCTTTGTCGGCGCAGGCCACGTCAGTGCCGAGCTGCGTCGGGAGCGCATCCAGCGGGTGATCGAGTTGCTGGTGCGCTTCCAGCAGCCGCTGGTCGAGGCCATGGATGCCGACTTTGGCGGCAGGCCCCAGGGCTTTTCGTTGATGAATGACGTGCTGGGTTCCCTGGCCTCGCTCAAATACGCCCGCGACCATCTCGAGCACTGGGTTGCAGACGAGCCGCGCCAGGTGTTTGCGCCCTATGACCAGTTGGGCGCCAAGGCCTGGGTGATGCACCAGCCCAAGGGCAGTATCGGCATTCTCGGCACCTGGAATGCGCCGCTGTTCACCTTGCTCAGCCCCTTGGCCTGCGTGCTGGCGGCGGGTAACCGGGCGATTCTCAAGCCCTCTGAAGTGGTGCCGCGTACCGCCGATGTGCTTGCCGGGGCTTTTGCCGAGCTGTTCGATCCGCTGGAAATCGCCGTGGTCACCGGCGACGCCGAACTGGCGCAAGTGTTTACTGCGCAAGCCTTCGACCATCTGGTGTTTACCGGCAGCACTGCGGTGGCGCGCTCGGTGATGCGCAATGCGGCGCAAAATCTGGTGCCGTTGACCCTGGAGCTGGGCGGCAAGTCGCCAGTGATTATTTCCCGCAGCGCCGATCTGGCCAAGGCGGCCTTCAGCATTGCCGTGGCCAAGGCCAATAACGGCGGGCAAATCTGCATCAACCCGGACGTGGTGTATGTGCCCCGCGAACAGATGGAAGATTTCCTTGGCCTGCTGGGCGCGGCCTACAGTGAGCTGCTGCCCGCCACCGACGCCAATCCTGACGTGGTTGCGGTGGTCAACGACCGGCATCTGCAGCGTATCGAAGGCTATGTGCAGGACGCCCGCCAGCGTGGCGCGCGTGTCGAGCGCTTCCCTCGGGCTCTTGAGGTCGACGCGCTCACACGCAGGCGCCCGTTGCAGGTGGTGATCAATCCGCCCCGCGACAGCCTGATCCTGCAAGAAGAAATTTTCGGTCCGGCACTGGTGCTGTTGCCCTATGAGCAGCTTGACCGTGCGCTGGCCGATATCCATTCACGCGAGCGCCCGCTGGCGCTGTACTACTTCGGGCAAAGTGAAGAAGAGCAGCGTCATGTGCTGCAAAACACGATTTCCGGTGGGGTCAGCATCAACGACGTGATGATGCATGCGGCTTTGCACGATGCGCCTTTTGGCGGTATTGGCGCCTCGGGCATGGGCCATTACCACGGCCGCGAAGGGTTCCTGGAGTTCAGCCATATGCGCACCGTGTACAAGGCTGCGGCCCACGACCCGCGCCGCGAGTGGGGCCTGTTGCCGCCTTATGGCGAGCACTTTTTACCCGCCATGCAGGCGATGGTCACCGCCGACTGAAACCCGAAATGCCCTTGTGGGAGCGAGCAGGCTCGCTCCCACAAGGGGCGTTGCTATTTAAATAAAAACAAGATTTGCTCTGGAGATAGACCTTGCAAAACCCTGCCGAAACACCTGAACAATCCACTGGCTGGCCCCGTCGCCACGTCCTCAAAGCGGGCGCCCTGGCCGTGGGTGCCGGGCTGCTGGGGCGTTTTGCCAATGCCGCTGAAGGCACCGCCATTTCGCCCGCCGAGTATCTGGCAATGGATGCCACCGACATGGCCCGCGCCGTACAAAAGGGCGAACTCAGCCCGCACGCTCTGCTGGCAGCGGCCATGGCCCGCTGTGATGCCGTCAACCCCAAGGTCAATGCCGTCAATATGCGCCATGACGACTACGCCCAGGCACTGCTCAAGGCCCGCAGTGCCAGCGGGACTGCGAATACCGGCGCACTGGCCGGGGTGCCGATCCTGATCAAGGACCTCAACACCTACCTGCAAGGTACCCGCACCACCAATGGCAGCAGGTTGTACAAGGACGCGCCACCAGCGCCCCACACCAGTACCCTGATTGACCGTTATCAGGCAGCCGGGGCCGTGCCGTTTGGCAAGACCACCTGCCCGGAATTCGGCCTGACCACCACCACCGAATCCCTGCTGTGGGGCCAGACCCGCAACCCCTGGAACCTGGCCAAAAGCGCCGGCGGCTCGTCCGGCGGAGCTGCTTCGGCGGTTGCCGCAGGTATTGTGCCGGTGGCCCATGCCACCGACGGCGGCGGCTCGATCCGCATTCCGGCGTCTTATTGCGGGCTGGTCGGGCTCAAGCCGACGCGTTACCGCACACCAAGCGGCCCGGGCAAGTACGAGGGTTGGTTCGGGGCCAGCGTGGGCAACGTGGTGTCGCGCAATATGCGTGATATGGCGCTGTTTATGGACGTGGGGCAGGGACATGAGGCGGGCAGCCCGTATTGGGCAAAACCGCTGGTACGTCCTTATGTTGAAGAGCTGCGCACTGCACCGGGCCGTCTGCGTATCGGTGTGGTGCGTGACTCGTTGACCGGCTCGCCGCTGGACCCGGCGGTGGTCAGGGTGCTGGACGACACTGCCAAACGCCTGGCCGCCCAGGGCCATGAAGTTGAAGAATTGCGCCTGAGCATCGACCCGCGGCAGTTGTTCGGAGCTCACGGCTCGGTGGTTGGCGATGCCTTGCTGACCATGGTGCACGATCGCGAGCAAGTGCTGGGGCGCAGCGCCACGGCCGATGACTATGAACGCATCACCCAGGTGGTACTGGGCAATGCCCAAAAAGTCACTGGAGAGGGTCTGTACCGGGCGCGGCAGTCGTTCGAAAGTATTGGCGGTTATATGGAAGAGCAGTTCCAGAAGTACGACGTGATCCTGTCGCCGGTAACGGCCAACATTACTCCGGACCTGGGCCTGCTGAGCCTGAACCAGCCGTGGGACAGCTATGCCCACAACGCCATGGGCAGCGCGGCCTTTACCGTGCTGGCCAACGTCAGCGGGCAGCCGGCGCTGTCGTTGCCGGTGGGCATGAGCGACAACGGCCTGCCCATCGGCATGATGTTCACCGCGCCATTGGGCGGTGAAGACGTGTTGCTGCGTTTGGGCGCGCAGATCGAGCAGGATCGGCCTTTTGCGAAATTGCCGGTGGTTTAAAAAGCGCCCTGACCCTCTCCCTCAGGGAGAGGGGATTGATTGGCGTTTGCCCTGCGGCTAGCTCCCTCTGCCTTTGGCAGAGGGTTGGGGTGAGGGCCAGCCTTCACCCGATATCCCGACTAGTCCGCTTTGACGATGATCCACAACCCCGCTGGCGGGATTATTCGTCACACACCGCCCGCGCATTCGCGCAGCGAGAGACTGACGGAGAACACACGGATGGATCAGATACGAGAGAAAAGTCCGATTGAGCTTGAGCTGCTGCAACGCGCGCGCAATTTGATACCTGCGCTTAAAAGCCGTTCAGCCCAGGCGGACAAGGACTGCAAGCTACCTGACGAAACCGTTCGCGAAATGCAGGAAGCCGGGCTGTTTCGTGCCCTGCAACCGAAAAAGTGGGGCGGCCATGAAATCGACTTGCGCACCTTTTTTGAAATCCAGATGACCCTGGCCGAAGGCTGCATGTCCACCGCCTGGGTTTATGGCGTAGTGGGTGTGCATCCGTGGCAACTGGCGCGTTACCCGGTAGAGGCGCAGCGTGATGTGTGGGGCGAGGACAGCTCGGTGCTGGTGGCCTCGACCTATATGCCCGTGGCCAAGGTCACGCCGGTCAAGGGCGGCTATCAGGTCAGCGGGCGCTGGGGCTTCTCCAGTGGCAGCCAGCATGCGCAGTGGTGTCTGCTTGGCGGCATCGTGCCGCAAGATGAAACCGGCCCTACCGAACACGGCACCTTCCTGATCCCGGCCAGCGACTACCGTATCGAGCAGAACTGGGACGTGTTGGGGCTGCGCGGCAGCGGCAGCCACGATATCGTCGTTGAAGACGCTTTTGTTCCGGCCCATCGAGTACAGCGCACCAACAATTACGGCATCGAAGCCACACCGGGGCGGCTGGTCAACACCAACCCGATGTACGCCATCCCGTTTGCCCAGGTGTTTGCCCGTGCCGTCTCTACCTCGGCCCTCGGCGCCCTGCAAGGCGCGATCAACGAGTTCCGTGACAACGCGGCCAAGCACATCGGCAAGCATGGCGCCAAAACCGCCGAAGACCCGGCCGCCCAGGCTGCCGTGGCCGAAGCCATCATCACCGTCGACTCGCTCAAACTGGTGCTGATGCGCAACTACGCCAACCTGATGGCGCTGGCCGCCGCCGGGGAATACCCGGATGTGGAAACCCGCTTGCTGTATCGCTACCAGTCTTCCCATGTGACCAATGTGTGCGCCGACCGGGTCAGTGACCTGCTGCGCTGCATGGCCGCATCGGGCTTGTACAACACCAACCCGGTGGCGCGCTTCTTCCGTGACCTGCATCAGGCTCGCGGGCATATCGCCAATAACGAGGCGGCTTACCGGCGCAGTTACGGCCTGGTGCAATTGGGCCTGCCCAACGCGGATCCGTTTGTGTGATCGGCTGATCTACATCCGGCAAAACACCTCTGACCTCAGCGCAAGGCATAACAATAATGACGGCTCACGATCAGTCTCAGTCCAGCTATGACGTAATTGTTGTCGGCTCCGGCGCCGGCGCCATGACCTCAGCCCTGTTTGCGGCTGATCAGGGCCTGTCGGTCCTGATTGTCGAAAAAAGCGATAAATACGGTGGCACTTCGGCGATTTCCGGTGGCGGTATCTGGATCCCCAACAACCACTACTTTGCCGCGCTCGGCGGGCAGGACAGCCCCGAGCTGTCGATGCAGTACCTCAAGGCGGCCACCGGCGAGCATGGCGACCCGGTGCGCCTGAAGGCGTATCTGGATCACGCCGCGCCGATGATCAAAAGGCTCACTGCCAACAGCCACGTGCGTTATGCGGTGGCCGACAAATACCCCGATTACTACCCGCAACTGCCCGGCGCCTTGCCGGGTGGTCGCACCCTGGACCCGGAGCTGTTCGACACCAGCCTGCTGGCCGAAGAGCTGCCCAACCTGCGCAAGCCTTCACCCTCCACCCTGTTGATGGGGCGCATTGCCTGGACGGCCCGCGATGCGCACAAGGCCATGGCGCGCAGCTTTGGCTGGCAATGGCTGATCTTCAAGTTGATGGCGCGTTACAAGCTCGACTTCAAATGGCGGCGCAAAAGCAAGTACGACCGCCGCGCTGCGTTGGGCAGTTCGCTGGTGGCGTCGTTGCGTCGTTCACTGATGGACCGCAACGTGCCGCTGTGGCTCAACACCGACTTTCAGGATGTGGTGCTCGACGGTGACCGGGTGTGCGGCATCAAGGTCGCCACCGGCGGCAAGGTGCTTGAACTCAAGGCCCGTCGCGCCGTGATTTTCGGCTCTGGCGGTTTCGAACAGAACCAGACGCTGCGTGAGAAGTTCCTGCCGCAGCCGACCCGTGCCAGCTGGAGCGCCACGCCACCGGGCAACAATACCGGGGCAGCGCTTGAGGCCGGCATGCACATTGGCGCGGCCACCGCGCTGATGGACTGGGCCTGGTGGGCACCGACCATTGCCGTACCCGGCGAAGAAAAACCCCGCGGGGTGTTTGCCGAACGGGCGTTCCCGGGGGCTATTGTGGTCAACAGCCTGGGTCAGCGCTTCGTCAACGAAGCGGCGCCGTACCTGGAATTCGTCGACGCCATGTATCAGGACAATCGCAAGACTGATGGCCGATCAGTGCCTTCGTGGGTGATCTTCGACGGGCACTTTCGCTTCCACTACGCCATGGGCCCGATGATGCCGGCCCAGGTGATGCCCGACAGCCGGCTGCGCAAGGAGTGGCTCAACACCGTGTACTGGAAGGCCGACAGCCTTGAAGCCCTGGCCATGCAGATCGGCGTGGATGCGCAGGGGCTGGACAGCACCGTGCAGAAGGTCAATGGCTACGCCCAAACGGGTGTCGACCTGGACTTCGATCGCGGCGGCAACGTCTTCGATCGCTACTACGGCGACAGTAATATCAAACCCAACCCGTGCCTGGCGCCGTTGCGCAAGGGGCCGTACTACGCCATGCGCCTGGATGCCGGTGATATCGGTACCAAGGGCGGGTTACTGACCAACCAGCATGCCCAGGTGGTGCGTGAGGACGGCCAGCCGATCCCCGGCCTGTATGCGATCGGCAATTGCTCGGCATCGGTGATGGGCACCAGCTACCCGGGCGCCGGTGGCACCCTGGGCCCGGCCATGACCTTTGGTTATATCGCCGCCAATCATATCGCCAGCAGCGTGCCGGCTACGGCCAGCAGCAAGGTGCGGGCACTGTCATGAGCCGAGCACAGCATACGTCCAGCAACAGCAAAATTCTCGCGCCCTTGCAGGCCGAGCGCCTGAGTGCAGGGGACTGGCGCGACACCTGCGACGTGCTGGTAATAGGTTGGGGGGCGGCGGGTGCCTGCGCTGCGCTGGAGGCCAGCAGCAATGGCGCCAGGGTGATTGTGGCGGACCGCTTTACCGGCGGTGGCGCCAGTGCCAAAAGCGGTGGTGTGGTTTACGCCGGTGGCGGCACCCGGCATCAACAGGCCGCAGGTTTCACCGACAGCACCCAAGCGATGTTTGACTACCTCAAGCACGAAACCCAGGGCGTAGTCAGCGATGCAACCCTGCAAAAATTCTGCGATGACAGTGTCAGCAATCTTGACTGGCTTGAAAGCCACGGCGCGCGTTATGCCCATAGCGTGCCGCCGGGAGGGAAGACCTCATACCCGTCCGATGGCCATTTTTTGTATTACTCGGGCAATGAGCTGGTGCCTTCCCATGCCGGCACCCGGCCACCGGCGCCCCGCGGCCATCGTACGGTGGGCAAGGGCCAGTGTGGCGCGGTGCTGTATGGACATCTCAAAGCCGCGTGTCTGCGGGCCGGGGTGCAACCGCTGTTGCAATCGGCGGCACGCCGGCTGGTGGTGGATGCCAGCGGGCGGGTGGTGGGTGCCGAGTTCTGCAGCCTGCCCGAGGGCAGCCGCGAAGCGCGCTTGCATGCACGCCTGGCGGCACGGGCCGAGCGCCTGCAAAACTTCGCCCCCGGTTACTGCGACCGCCTGCGCCTCAAAGTTAGCCAGCTGGAGCGTGACCATGGCCAGCCGTTGCTGATCCGGGCCCGCCGCGCGGTTATCCTCAGCACCGGGGGCTTTATCTTCAATCGCGGGCTGATTCGCGATCATGCGCCCAACTTCAGGCGCAATTTCAAGGTGGGCGCTACCGGTTGCGATGGCAGCGGTCTGCTGCTGGGGCAGTCGGTGGGGGCCCGAAGCGAGCGGTTGAGCCGGGTGTCGGCCTGGCGCTTTATCAACCCGCCGCACTGCTGGCCCAAGGGCATTGTGGTCAACAGCAATGGCCAGCGTTTTTGCAACGAAGAGGTCTACGGTGCCACCCTTGGCCAGCCGCTGTGCGATGAGCAGGGCGGGCAGGCGTGGCTGGTGCTGGATGCGCGTTTGCGCAAACAGGCAATCCGTCAGGCGCTGTTCGGTGGCTATTGGTGGTTCCAGAGCCTGCCGGCACTGGCCTTGATGCTGCTCAAGGTGCGCAAGGGTGACAACCCGGACCGGTTGGCCAGCGTTTGCGGCATGCAGGCGGGGGAGCTGAGTAGTGCCCTGCGCGCTTACAACGCCGGTGCCCGGGGCGATGGGCCGGATGCTTTCGGCAAGTCTGAAGGCAGCCGCCAGGTGTTGGATAAGGGGCCGTTTTACGCTTGCGATATCAGCGTCGGTAACCCGATCTTTCCGCTGGGGGCGCTGACCCTGGGCGGACTTAAAGTTGATGAAAGCAACGGCGCTGTACTCGATACCGATGGCCAGCCGATTGCCGGCCTGTTCAGCGCCGGGCGCACCGCTATTGGTGTGGCGTCGCACCTGTATATCAGTGGCTTGTCCCTGGCCGACTGCGTGTTTTCGGGGCGGCGTGCCGGCCTTGCCGCCTCAGGCAGGAACGAGCCTGGCACAACAATCGCGAGCAGGCTCGCTCACACAGACAGTGCAAGGGTGACCTTATGAGCGCACGTGTTGCAGGCAAGGTGGCGTTGATTACCGGTGGGGCCAGTGGCGTGGGCAGGGCAACGGCGCTGCTGCTCGCCCGTGAAGGTGCCCGTGTGGTGATCAGCGATATCGATGTGGCGGGTGGCCTGGCCCTGGCTGAAGAGATCGGTGCGCAAGCATTGTTTATTGAGCATGACGCGGGCAGCGAGACGCACTGGGCGCGGGTGATCGACACCGTTCGCGAGCACCACGGGCGGCTGGATATCCTGTTCAACAACGCCGGGATCCTGCTCAAGGGCGATATTGAAAATACCGCCTATAGTGATTGGCAACGGGTGCAGCGCATCAACTCCGACAGTGTCTTCTTGGGTTGTCGCGCCGCCATAAGCCTGATGAAGGAAAGCGAGGGCGGCTCCATTATCAACATGTCTTCGATTGCGGCGGTGGCCGGACGCGATGATTACGTTGCCTACAGCGCCTCCAAAGGCGCCGTCGCTGCCCTGTCGCGTACCGTGGCGGTGTTGTGCCGCCGGCGCAAATACCGCATTCGCTGCAATTCCCTGCACCCTGACGGCATCCTCACACCGATGACCACCGCGAGCCTGCCCGCCGGGCTCGACCCGTGGAGCCTGACCATCGATGCCGACCCCATGGGACGCATGTGCCTGCCCGAAGATGTCGCCGCCAGCGTGCTGTTTTTGGCCAGTGACGAGTCCCGCGCCATCAGTGGTATCGAGCTGCGGATCGACAGCGGCCAGTTTGTGATGAGTATCTGATATGAGCCAACCGGCGTATTTCTCCCTGCGCGTAGCGCAAATTGTGACTGAAACCGCGGACTCCCGTTCCCTGGTGTTCGATGTCCCTGCGGCCTTGCGTGAGCAGTTCACCTATAAGTCAGGGCAGTTTCTGACCCTGCGCGTGCCCTTTGAAGGCGGCTGGTTGCCGCGCTGTTATTCGCTCTCCAGCACCCCGCTGGAGGACGAGCCCCTGCGCGTCACCATCAAGCAAGTACGTGACGGTCGTGCCTCCAACTGGCTGTGTGAGCAGTTGCGTGAGGGCGACCAGCTGGAAGTGCTGGCGCCGGCCGGGGTATTTGTACCGCGGCATTTTGACAATGACTTTGTGCTGTTTGGCGGTGGTAGCGGGGTCACACCGGTGCTGTCGATCCTGCGATCGGCGCTGATTGCCGGCACAGGCCGGATCCTGCTGATTTACGCCAATCGCGATGAAGCGTCGGTGATCTTTGCCGCCGAGCTTAAAGCCCTGGCCAGCGCCCACCCGCAACGATTGCAAGTGATCCACTGGCTGGACTCGGTCCAGGGCATACCGGCGGTGGCACAACTGGCGCAGATGGCACAGCCTTTTGTGCATGCCCAGGCTTATATCTGTGGCCCCGGCCCGTTTATGGATGCGGCCGTCAGCGCCTTGCACGACATCGGCATGGAGCACGGGCACATCCACGTCGAGCGTTTTGTCTCGCTGCCGGAAGAGGGCAGTGTGGCCGCTCCGGCACCGGTCAACACCGATGTGATCGGCAGCCAGCTGTCGGTGCGCCTGGACGGGGAGGAGTACGAAGTGCCCTGTGCAGAAGGCGAAACCCTGCTCAATGCCATGCATCGCGCCGGCCTGAAACCGCCCAGCTCCTGCCTGGTGGGTTCCTGCGCAACCTGCATGTGTACGGTTGAGCGCGGCAGTGTCGAAATGCTGCGCAATGATGCCCTGGACCCACAAGAACTCAATGACGGCTGGGTGCTGGCGTGCCAATCGGTGCCCAGCAGCGAACAGCTGCGCGTGTGCTTTCCCGAATAACCTGCCAGACGAGTGACCGATGACTTCCAGCCTGCAACAGAGCCTGCCGCGCTCGATCCCGCAACTGCTGTTCAACGCCTCGGTGCAGCATGCCGGGCGCACGGCCATTGAAGAACATGGCCAATGCATCGACTACAGCGAACTGCCGCGCCTGGCCCTGGGCGTAACCCGCAGCCTGATGGCTCAGGGCATTGGCAAGGGCGACCGGGTAGCGATCTGGGCACCCAACGGCCGGGACTGGATCATTGCCGCGCTGGGCATTCATTGCGCGGGGGCGGTCATGGTGCCGATCAACACCCGGATGAAAGGCCCTGAAGCGGCCGATATCTTGCTGCGCAGCGGCAGCCGTCTGCTGTTTGTGCAGCCGAGTTTTCTGGGCACCGATTACCTGGCTTTGCTCGCGCCCTATCGACCGGCCAGCCTCAAGTGCCTGGTGTTGCTGGGCGAAACCACGGCGGCCAGTTCCGCCGGCCTGGACTGGGACGGTTTTGTGGCCATTGGCGCGGCCACCAGCGAATCTGCCGCGCTGTTGCGTGCAGCCAGCGTGAACAGCGATGACCTCAGCGATCTGCTGTTTACCTCCGGTACCACCGGCAAGCCCAAGGGCGTGATGAGCGCCCATGGTCAAACGATTCGGGCCTTTAGCGAATACGTGTCGGTGATCGGTTTACAGGCCGGTGACCGTTATCTGGTGATCAACCCGTTTTTTCATGCCTTTGGCTACAAGGCGGGGTGGCTGACCTGCCTGCTGGCGGGGGCGACCATCCTGCCGCACCCGGTGTTCGACGCCGAAGCGGTGTTCCAGCGCATTGCCGCAGAGCGCATCACCGTGTTGCCGGGGCCGCCGACCCTGTACCTGTCGATGCTGGCCCATCCCAAGCTGGCGGAAACCGACCTGTCGAGCCTGCGCATTGCCGTGACCGGCGCGGCGACGGTGCCGCCGATCCTGATCGAGCGCATGCGCAGCGAACTGGGCTTTGCGGTGGTGACCACGGCCTATGGCCTGACCGAATGCGGCGGCTTGGCCACTATTTGCGACCCTGCTGACTCGGCGACGATCATCGCCAGCACCAGTGGCCGGGCGATTCCGGGCACCGAGGTGAGCATCCGTGACCCGCAAAACCGGGCTTTACCGGCGGGCAGCACGGGGGAGATCTGCCTGCGCGGTTTTCATGTGATGCAGGGCTACTTTGAAGACCCGCAGGCCACCGCTGAAACCATCGACAGTGAAGGCTGGTTGCACACCGGGGATATAGGCCAGCAGGATGCCGCGGGCAATCTGCGCATCACCGACCGGCTTAAAGACATGTTTATCGTCGGTGGTTTCAACTGTTACCCGGCTGAGATAGAAGCCGGCCTGATGGAGCATCCGGGCATTGCCCAGGTGGCGGTAATCGGTATACCCGACGCGCGTATGGGCGAGGTAGGGTGTGCGTGCGTGGTGTTGCGTCATGGTGTGCAACTGGATGAGGCAGGATTGATCCAGTGGGCGCGTGAACATATGGCCAATTACAAGGTACCGCGTGTGGTGCGCTTCCATGACGCGCTGCCGGTGAATGCGTCGAACAAGGTGGCGAAGAATGAGTTGCGGGCGGGATTCATGTAACGGGCCACCTGTGCGCTCGCCCTCACTCTGGCCTCCAGGGCCGGGGTGAGGGGGGCTTTTTCGGACATAGAACCGGACATCGACAATGGCCATAACTGTCCCCTTTTGGCCTGCCTCCCTCTGTGATCGTGCCGGGCTCTCGGCAAGAATCAACCCCGTCACTCAATAACAACAAACCACTTCGTCCTTGCCCTTGGCCTTTTGCAGGCCGCTGCCGTGTACAGAACATAACAACGATCGATCTCACGCCGAATCCGGGGAACTGAGCCATGGACACTCTGAAATGCTTGATGAGCGCCACTGTTTGTGGGCTGACGCTGCTGGCCAGTGCCGTACAGGCCGAACAGCGCGAGCTGCGGGTGTATAACTGGGCGGACTATATCCTGCCGTCCGTGCCCAAGGACTTCGCCAGACAGACCGGCATCAAGGTCACCTGGGACTCCTTCGACACCAACGAAGCCCTGGAAGCCAAACTCCTCACCGGCAATTCGGGCTATGACCTGGTGGTGCCGTCCAACCAGTTCCTCGATACCCAGATCAAGGCCGGGGTGTTCCAGAAGCTGGACAAGAGCAAGCTGCCCAACTGGCAGCACCAGGACCCGGCGCTGCTCAAGCTGCTGGACACCAATGACCCTGGCAATCAGTACGCTGTGCCCTACATGTACGGTACGGTGCTGATCGGTTTCAACCCGGCCAAGGTCAAGGCTGCGCTGGGTGAGGATGCGCCGGTGGACAGCTGGGACCTGGTGTTCAAACCCGAAAACATGGCCAAACTCAAATCCTGCGGCGTGGCGATGCTCGATTCGCCTTCGGAAATCCTGCCCTTGGCCCTGCACTATCTGGGGCTGGACCCCAACAGCCAGAACCCCGCCGACTATGAAAAAGCCAAGGCGCTGATGCTCAAGGTCCGCCCCTATGTGACCTACTTCAACTCGGCCAAGTACATGACGGATATCGCCAATGGTGACATCTGCGTGGCCATTGGTTATTCCGGCAGCTTCTACCAGTTTGGCAACCGCGCCAAAGAATCGGGCAACGGCGTGGTGGTGGACTGGCGCTTGCCCAAGGAGGGCGCACCGATCTGGTTTGACACCTTCGCCATCCCTAAAAGTGCAAAAAATGTCGAAGAGGCCCACGAATTTCTCAACCACCTGCTGGAGCCCAAGGTCATTGCCGGGATCAGTGATTTTCTGGGTTACCCCAATGCCAACAAGGACTCGCTGGCACTGATCAACAAGGACATCACCGGTAACCCCAATCTGACCCCGACCAGCGAGGCGCTCAAGTCGCTGTATGTGGTGCAACCGTTGCCGCAAAAAATGGAGCGCGTGCGCACCCGGGTGTGGACCAGCATCAAGTCGGACAAGTAACCCCTCGGAGGTAGTGCATGGGGGTTATCGTCAAGTGCCGGCCAGGTTCTTACACTGGCTGCACTTAATCGAACGACGAGAAAGCACCATGCGTATCCGTGAGCTTGGCATCACCATCGGTTCGGGCACCCCGGGGGCGTACAACGCCATCACCGACGTACCGGGTGTGCGAGTGGGTCATCACACCCTCAACGTTGAAAACGGCGATGTTTCCATCCATTCCGGTGTCACCGTGATTGAGCCGCGTGCGGGAGCCACCCACCTGCAACCCTGCTTCGCCGGCGTGCATGTGCTCAATGGCAACGGCGACGCCACGGGGCTGGAGTGGATTCGCGAAGCCGGTTTGCTGACTTCGCCGATTGCCTATACCAATACCCACAGTGTTGGCGTGGTGCGCGATGCGCTGGTGGCAGCCGAGCGTGAGCTGGGCAAGCAGCACACCTACTGGTGCATGCCCGTGGTGCTGGAAACCTACGACGGCACGCTGAACGATATCTGGGGCCAGCATGTCACGGCCGAGCATGTGCAACTTGCCCTGCAGGATGCCAGGACAGGCCCTGTGCAGGAGGGCAATGTGGGCGGTGGCACAGGGATGATCTGTCACGAGTTCAAGGGTGGCATTGGCACTTCCTCGCGAGTATTGAGCCCGGAGCAGGGGGGCTGGACCGTCGGTGCGCTGGTGCAAGCCAACTATGGTGTACGCGAAGCCTTGCGGGTGGGGGGTTACCCGGTGGGTACCGTGCTGGATGACGTACCGTCCCCGTTTAAGAGCGAGAAAAATGTGGGCGTGCCGGGCATGGGTTCGATCGTGATAACCATCGCTACCGATGCGCCGCTGTTGCCACACCAGTGTACCCGTCTGGCGCAGCGTGCCAGTGTCGGGCTGGCGCGAGTGGGGGGCGGCACTGAAGACTCCAGCGGCGATATTTTTATTGCCTTTGCGGTGGGCAACAGCAATTTGCCGGCGGCCAACTTCGGCCATCCGGGGGAGCCGACCACGGCATTGCAGATGGTCAACAACGATTACATCTCGGCGCTGTTTGTGGCGGCTGCGGATGCGGTAGAGGAGGCGATACTCAATGCCATGCTCGGTGCGGATGACCTGAGCGGATGTGGCAATACCGTGCTGGCGCTCAAGCCCGAGCGGTTGCTGGCAGCGTTGCAGCAGGTGGGCTGGAAAGCCTCCTGAGGGCTGCCTCAACCTTGCGTAGCAGCTGCCGTAGGAACGAGGCTGCGTTCCTCGGCAGCTGCTACGGGGATTTGCCCTTACAGTTTCGGCAACTGCCCCACCCGGGCCATCATCTCGGTGACGATCTGCAGGTCCAGCATGAACTGCTCCACGGTCTTGAACTCGTTATCGGTATGCCCGGTGTATTTCACATCTGGCATGGCCAGGCCGAATTGCACGCCATTAGGCAGTTCATGCACCGAGGTTGCACCCGCCGAAGTACCGTACGTGTGCTCCATGCCCAGGTTTTCGCTGGCTACCGCCAACAGCGCCTTGACCCACTCACCCTCGGGGTTGCGGTACATCGGCTCGGCAATCGAGTACTCGAAACTCACCGGTACCTGCTGACTCTTGCTCCAGGCTGTCAGCTTCTCGGCAATCTGCGCTTTCAGTGCCTCCGGCGACTTGCCCTTGGGCACGCGCAGGTTGACCGCCAGCTTGAGCGCTTTGTCGTCCAGCCCCACAAAGGTCAGTGAGGTGGTCAGCGGCCCCATAAAGTCATCGGCA
This sequence comes from Pseudomonas sp. FSL R10-2964, assembly GCF_009600035.1. Classification (NCBI taxonomy): domain Bacteria; kingdom Pseudomonadati; phylum Pseudomonadota; class Gammaproteobacteria; order Pseudomonadales; family Pseudomonadaceae; genus Pseudomonas; species Pseudomonas sp. FSL R10-2964. The sequence continues at coordinate 72,169 of NZ_WIWH01000015.1, forward strand.
AAACCGACCCCCAGCTTGCCGCCCTTGTAGTCCAGGCCCCAGTTGTCGGCAGCATAGTGCGCTGCGTCGGTAATGTGGTTGTGCTTGAGGGCGATAGGGCCGTCGACGCTACTGATAAAGTCGAGCATCCGTGCCACCGGGTTGACCCCCGACTCGGGCTCTGAGGAGTGGGCAGAAACCCCGGTTACGGTCAGCACGACATCCTTGCCAACCACCTTGGCATTGACCTCGAAATCACCGCCATTGCGTTTGGCATATTCTGCACCGGCCTTGTTCAGGCTGGCCGCCAGCTCGGCGGGTTTGTCGGTCACCAGGGTTGCTACCGACGTCGACGGGATCTGGTTGGTCACCATGCCGCCGGTCAGCGAGACGATTTCGGCGCCCTGGCCTTCGCCCTTGCGCCGGGCAAAGGTGGCCATAACGGTGCCGTAACCTTTTTCGGCAATCACCACCGGGTAGCCGCCATCCAGCGCCAGGTTGTAGTTGGGCACCGGGTTGTGTTCGAAGTAATAAGGAATGGCATCACCGCTGGTTTCTTCGGTGGTGTCGATCAGCAACTTGAAGTTCCTGGCCAGTGGCAGTTGTTCTTCCTTGATGACTTTCATGGCGTACATCGCCACCACGATGCCGTTTTTGTCATCCTCCGTACCGCGCCCGTACATACGGTCACCGATCAGTGTGACCTTGAACGGGTCGAGTTGGGTGCCGTCCTTGAGTACCCAGTTTTCCGGGGTTACCGGCACTACGTCGGCGTGGGCATGAATACCGACCACTTCATCGCCACTGCCTTCGAGGGAGACTTCATAGACACGGTTGTCGATATTGCGAAAGTTCAGGTTAAAGGCCTTGGCCAGATCCTTGATCTTGTCGGCGATCTTGAGAAATTGCGGGTTCTCGTACTGGGGCACGTCGTCCAGGTTGACGGTGGGGATGGCCACCAGTTCACGCAGGGTGTCGGTAGCCGCCTTGCCGTATTTGAGCCGGGTATACAGGCCCAGCAGGCGATAGATCTCGTTCTGTTGCTCGGGGGCCAGTGCCTTGTTGTCGAGAAAGGCGCTGATGGTCGGGCCGAGATTATCTTTTTGCGCCAGCTCACTCTTGGCCAACGCCCCCAGAAACTGACGGAAGTCAGTGACATGGGTGTCGCTGAACGTCTTGAGGATGACAGCACTCTGTTGCGGGGTGATGGTGGCGTGGGCTGCAGTGCTGAACGCAGCGAGGCTGGCCATCATCAGGGTTGCAGCGGCCAGTTGTTTAAGTGAAAAGTCCATTTTGCTGGGCGTTCCTGTACAGGTCGTTGGATGGAAACATGAAGTAAGTGAAACAAAACATTTCCAAACTTACACTGCGAGGCGCTGCCACGTTAAGCGCTTTTTATTCTTGAGCCTGCAAAAACAGCGAGAACAGTTCGGACTGTGACTTGATTCCCAACTTGCCGTACATGTGCTTGCGATGGACCTTGACGGTCTCCGCAGAAATTGCCAGTTTTCGGGCGATTTCCTTGTTCGAACAACCACTTAGCAGCAACAGGGCGACTTCCATTTCGCGTGCGGTCAACGGCGAGGTCAACTGCTCGGCAGCCGCTTCAAGGCGGCTTTGCCAGTTGGGCGTGAGCTCCGGTGCCTCCTTGGGGTCGCGCTCAAAAACCAGGCGCTGGCGCATCAAGGCGGCCACCCACGGCTGCACCAACCCCAGCAATGCACTCTGTTCCAGGCTGAAACGGCACTGGCTGCCCAGTGACAGGCTCAGGGTGCGTTGATTGTCGAGTTGCACATTGATATGCACCTCGTCGGTAACGATATTCAGGCGGAAATAACGCTGGTAGTAGTCGGTCTGTTCAAAGCATTCGGGGGCCACGTCCTGCAGGCGGAACAAGCCGCTTTGCGGTGCTTCACGGTTGGCGATATAAAACGGGTCCAGCAGGTAAAGCCCCTTGAGGTAGTCCTGGAACAGCGAATCCATGCCACCGTCTGCACCGGGGGACTCGGCCAGAACCTGTGGCTTGCCAGCGCTGTAGATCAGCACCACCCAGTTGTCCACGGGTACATAGCGGCCCAGCAAACGTACCAGCGCAGTCCAGAAATTGGGCCGGTCCAGGGTTTCGATCACGCGGCCCATCGCGTCATGCCAGGCCACATCCTGCAAGGTCAGATTCATCTCACTACCCACCGGGTGTTACCCCATCGAAGTCATTTATTGGCGCGGTGCCGCGCACCATACTCGGCTCATCCCACCCTGCAAGGATCCGAGATGAACATTGAACTGGTGCAACTGGCAGGCCGTGACGGCGACACCGCTTATAACCTGTCGCGTACATTGAGCGCCATCGCCAGCTGCGCTGACGATACTGCGCTGCTGGTATTCCCGGAGACCCACCTGACCGGCTTTGTCGGCGGCCAGCAACTGGCGCAGGTGGCGGAGCCATTGACCGGCCCGACCCTGGGTGCGGTATTGCAGGCCGTACGCGAACGTGGAGTCAGTGTGGTGGTGGGGCTGGCGGAAAATCATCACGGCACCTTCTATAACACCTCGGTACTGGTCACGCCCGAGGGGATCGCCTTGCAGTACCGCAAGACCCATTTGTGGCCAAGTGAACGCGGCGACTTTACCCCCGGCGACCGTTTTACCACCGTGCTCTGGCAGGGTGTGCGGGTTGGCCTGCTGATCTGTTATGACATTGAGCTGCCGGAAACCGGCCGAGCACTGGCGCAACTGGGGGCTGAACTGATCATTGTCACCAACGGCAATATGGACCCCTACGGCCCGGTGCATCGTACCTCGATCATGGCCCGTGCCCAGGAGAACCAGGCGTTTGCGGTGATGGTCAATCGCGTCGGTAGCGGGGATGACGGGCTGGTGTTCGCGGGTGGCAGCATGGCGGTCGATCCGTTCGGGCGGGTGTTGCTCGAGGCCGGGCGCGATGAGATTCGCCATGTTGTAGCGCTGGATCTGGATCAGCTCAAGGCTGCCCGGCGAGACTACGACTACCTCAAGGATCGTCGCTTGCTGCTGTCGGGTGAACAGCTCGAACACCCGGACGGGCGTCGCGAACTGTTGATTGGAGCCAGCCAATGAAGACTAAAAACACGACGGTTATTGCCCTGGCTGCGCTATTGGGTTGCAGCCTGGTTCACGCCGCCGAACCTCAGGTGAATATCTACAACTGGTACGACTTTATCGCTCCGGACACGATGAAAAACTTCCAGGCCGAAACCGGCACAGCCTCGATGTACGACGTGTTCGACAACAGCGATGTGATGCAAAGCAAGCTGATGGCCGGTCGCAGCGGGTATGACGTGGTTGTGGCCACCGGTGACCTGCTACCCAACCTGATCAAGGCCGGGGTGCTCAAGGAACTCGATCGGGGGCAGTTGCCCAACCTCGCACACCTGGACCCGGCCATCCTTGCCAAGATGCAGAGCAATGACCCCGGCAATCGTTATGCCGTGCCGTATTTGTGGGGCACTACCGGGGTGGGTTATGACGTCGACAAGGTCAGGGCGATACTTGGGCCGGATGCGCCGGTGGATTCCTGGGACCTGATCTTCAAGCCCGAGAACCTGAGCAAATTGAGCCAGTGCGGTGTAGCCATGCTCGATGCCCCCGGTGAAATCATTCCAATCGCCTTGCACTACCTCGGCTTGCCATACAACAGCAGCGACCCCCGGGACTATGCCAAGGCCGAAGCGTTGCTGCTGACGTTACGTCCTTATATCCGCTATTTTGACTCGTCGAAATTCATTACCGACCTGGCCAATGGCAACGTCTGCGTGGTGCTGGGTTGGGCAGGCGGGGTGCAAGACGCCAAAACCGCCTCGCAGGTGGCCGGCAATGGGCGCAACATCCGCTACAGCATCCCCCGTGAAGGGGCGCCGATCTGGGTTGAGAGCCTGGTGTTGCTCAACGACGCGCCCAACCCGCAGCAGGGGCTGGCCTTTATCGACTACATGCTGCGCCCGCAGGTGATAGCCCGGACTTCGACCTACCTCAAATATCCCAATGCGAACCAGGACGCCAGGCCACTGATGGACCCGTCGTTGCGCGACAACCCGGATATCTACCCTGACGAGAAAGTCATGGCCACTTTGTTCCCGCTGGAGCCGTTGCCGCTCAAGCTTGAACGGGTGCGCACGCGGGTGTGGAGCAAGGTTAAAAGCGGAACGTGAAGCCAGCCTTTGTCGATACTCCGTTACAGGTCAAGCCCTATTGTGGGAGCGAGCCTGCTCGCTCCCACAGTTGCAGTTTCCTGTAGCCGCTGTCGAAGGAACAGGCAACTGCTACGGTTTGTGGGTGTTAGCCGTTTCAGGCCTGCAACTGCGGCTCACGAACGCTCCTGGCCCTGGGCATCGCCGGCAACACCGCCTCCTGCAAGGTTCGCGCAGCCGGGTGAGTAAAGCGCATCTGCGCCGTGACCGGCAGGTCTTCCACCAGCTTGCCGTCTGCCAGTACTACCACCCGTTGGCAAAAACGCTGCACCAGGCTCAGGTCATGGGTGATCAGCAAAAAACCGGTGCCCGACTCGCGCCGTACCTGTGCGAGCAAATCCAGAATCTGCACTTGCAGCACCCGGTCAAGGTTGGACAGGGCTTCGTCGAGGATAATCAGCTGCGGGCCGATCGCCATGGCCCGGGCAATACCGGCGCGCTGCAGTTGCCCGCCGCTCAGTTGTGCCGGGAGCTTGTCGATGTCACGGGCCTCAAGCTGGACTTGCTGGAGCAATTGCTCAACCCGGGTCCTGCACGCCGAGGCGTCCATGTCTGAAAGATGGCGCAAAGGCTCGGCAATGCTCCAGCCAATGCTGCGCTGGGGGTTGAAAGCGCTGAGGGCATCCTGAAAGACCATCTGCACACGCTGTAAAAACGGAGGCTGACCCTTGAACACAATGCTGCCCTGGTCGGCGCTTTCCAGCCCCATCAGCAGGCGCGCCAGGGTGCTTTTACCGCTGCCGCTACCTCCCAGCAGGCCAAGGCTTTGACCTTCGTGCAGGTCCAGATTCAAGCCGCTCAGCACCTGTACCCGATGCCGTTTGCTGAACAGCCCGCCAGCGCTGTAACCGTGCTCAAGGTCGCGTACCTGAATAAAACTCATGGCGCGCAGCTCTCCATTGTCAATGAGTGGTGTGCTGCCAGCAGCGTGCGTGCTTCCTGGCTTTGCGGTGAATTGAACAGCCGGTGAACATCGGCCTGTTCGACAATACGGCCGTGGGCCATGACGCTGACCTGATCGGCGCAGCGCGCCACCACGCCCATGTCATGGGTGATCAGCAGCACGCCAAGGTTGCGCTGCGCTACCAGTCGTTCCAGCAGGTCGAGAAAACGTGCCTGCGCCACAACATCCAGATCGCTGGTAGGTTCGTCAGCCAGCAAAAAACGGCTGTCGGCGAGCAGGGCCAGGGCGATCATCATCCGTTGCAGCATGCCGCCGCTCAGTTGAAAGGCAAATGAGTCGAGCACCCGTTGAGCATCGTGCAGGCCCACTTCCTGCAAGGTGCTCTGAATCAGCTGCTCGGCCTCGGCACCTTGCAGGTCGCGGGTCTGGAGGGTTTCAAGGGCATGCTGGCGCAGTGAGCGTACCGGGTTGAAGGCACTGCGCGGGTTCTGCAGCACCAATGCCACTTCGCGCCCACGTAATTGCGCAGCATCCACCACCTGGCCATCCAGCAACAGGGTGGCGCCGCTGCTGTGTACGCCAGGAGGCAACAAGTCGAGGATGCCCAGGCTGGTTAGCGATTTTCCTGAGCCGCTGGCACCGACCAGCGCATGCACCTGGCCGGCCCTGAGGGTCAGTTCGGCCCGGTCGACCAGGGTGCGTTGCCGGTGTTTGAGGGTCAGGTCGCGAATCACCAATGTGTGTTTCATTCCTTGATCTCCGCCAGTACGCTGGGGTCAAGGCGGTCGCGCAAGGCGTCGCCCAGCAGGTTGAAGGCCATCACCGAGATAAAGATCATCAGGCCCGGCCACAGCAGCAACTGCGGCTGGGTCCAGATAAATTCCTTGGCATCGTTGATCATCACGCCCCACTCGGGGGTTGGCGGGCTGACGCCCAGACCCAGAAAGGACAAGCCCGAGACGTGCAGCATCATGTGGCCAATGTCCATCGATGCCAGCACCAGCAGTTGCCCCACGACGTTGGGCATTACATGCTGGCGCAGCCGGGTCAGGCGCGAGGCACCGGCCAGTCGTGAAGCCAGCACATAATCCCGGTTACGCTGGGCCAGCACCATGCCGCGAACCATCCGCGCATACCAGGCCCAGTGGGACAGCGCGATGGCGATGATCACATTGGTCAGGCCGGTACCCAGCAAGGCGATCAGGAAAAACGCCAGCACCAGGGTGGGGAAGGTCAGGAACATGTCGCACAGGCGCATCAGGAACATGTCGAGCTTGCCGCCGACTATCCCGGCGATACCGCCAATCACCACGCCCAGCACCAGTACCAGACCCAGCACCAGCACCACGCTGCCCAGGGACAGTTGCGTACCGACGATCAGGCGCGAGAGCACGTCGCGCCCCAGGTGGTCGGTGCCCAGCCAATGGCTGGTACTGGCGGGCAGCAGACGCTCGTCCAGATTCACCAGGGTGGCGTCGTAGGGTGCCAGCCAGGGGCCGAACAGCGCCATCAGCAACAGCAGGGCAACCAGCCCGTAGCCGATGCGCGCGCCGTATTTTTTACCGGTATAGACCGCCGCTATTGTGCTCATGCCATCACCCCCGAGAAACGTGTGCGCGGGTCTAGCCAGGCGTAGCAGATGTCCACCACCAGATTGCACAGCACCAGCAGTGTGGTCAGCAGCAGGGTGAAGCATTGCATCACCGGGAAGTCACGGTTGAGCACGGCGCTGACCGCGAAGCGGCCAACACCGGGCCAGGCGAAGATGGTTTCGATCACAAGGGCACCTCCGAGCAACTCGCCAATGTGCATGCCGGTGGCGGTCACCAGCGGCATCCAGGCATTGCGCAGGATATGGTCGCGCCATACACGCTTTTCGTTCAGGTCACGGGCCCGGGCATAAAACACGTGTCGATGCTCACGCACATCCAGCAGGCTGGCGCGCAGCAGGCGGGCGTTGATCGACATCGACATCAGGGCAATCGCCAGAACCGGCATCAGCAGATGCTGCGGACCACCACGGCCCATCGGCGGCAGCCAGCCCAGCCACAGCGAGAACAATGCAATCAGCAAAAAAGCCAACCAGAAATTGGGCATGGAAACACCGATAAAGGTGATGAAGCGCACCACCTGGTCGGGCCAGCGACCTTTCCAGCGGGCCGCCGCCAGACCCAGCGGAATGCTCATTACCAGCGTGGCAAGCAGCGCCAGACCACCCAGCTGAAGGGTGGCGGGCAGGTAATAGAGGATGTCATCGAGCACCGGGCGCCCGGTGATATAGGAGGTGCCGAAGTCCAGGTGCACGGCGTTCCACAGCCAGGTGAGGTACTGCTCGGGCAGTGGCCGGTCCAGGCCCAGTGCGTGGCGTGCCTCGGCCAGCGCGGCGTCGGTTGGAGGGATCTGCGACAGGCGCAGGTAGTCCAGGGCCGGGTCGCCATTGCCCAGGTGCAGCAGGACAAAGACGATCAGTGACACCCCCAGCAGCACCGGGATCAGCAGCACAAGCCGCAGGATAATATAGCGCAGCATGGTTTATGGCTTCCCTGTGGTGGGGTGCATCACTTCGAACGGCACATCAAACAGCGTGCTGCCGAATTGAACATTGTCGACGTTTTTTCCGCTGACACTGATGGCCGTCAGGTGTGAGATCGGCAGGTACACGGCCTGATCGTGCAGGGTGGTGAGGATCTCGCGGTAATCGTCAGCGCGCTTGCCCTCGTCGGTTTCGCCCAGTACTTCGGCGATTTTCCGGTCGATGGCCGCCTTCATCGGCAGGCCGAGCTGGGCCATGTAGTCGGCGTGTCCGGCGTAGCGCATGGAGCTGACAAACGAGTGCGGGTCATAGGGAGCGCCCCAGGTATCGGCGAAGATCATGCCGAACTTGCCCTCGCGCTGGCGCTGCACCAGGGCACCGTCTTCTTCGGCGCGCAACTTGACGTCGATGCCGACCTTGGCCAGTTCGCCCTGAATGATTTCGGCGAGGTTTTTTTGCAGGGCACTGGGGCCCAGAAACACCAGTTCGATACTTAGCGGCTGGCCGTTTTTTTCACGAATGCGTTTGCCTTCAGGGACTTTCCAGCCTGCCGCTTCCAGGTTTTTTTTGGCCTGTTCGGGGTCGTAGGGCAGTGCCTTGAGGCCCAGGTCGGCATACGGCATGTTGCTGGCGAACAGCGCATCGGCCCGCGGCTCCTGGCCATGCAGCACCTTGGCAATGATAGTGTCCTTGTCCACGGCCTGATTGATCGCCTGGCGCACGGCCAGTTCATTGGTCGGAGCCAGGCCGGTATTCATTGCCACGGTACGGGTGGCCAGCGGTGCGGAAATGGCCGTCTTGAAGCCCGAATCGCGCAGGCGCACAAAGGTACCGGGGGAGATTTCGCCGTCGGCACCCTGAATCAGGTCGATTTCACCGGTTTGCAGGGCAATGGCGCGGCTGTCCGGGTCGGAGATGACTTTCACCAGTACCGAACCATAGCCCGGTTTGGGCCCCCAGTAGTGCGGGTTGCGCTCGAAGCGGTCGAACTCGCCACGGCGGGTTTGCGTCAGTACCCAGGGCCCGGTGCCCACCGGCACGCCGGGCTTTGCCTCGGGGGCGGCAAAGCGCAACGGGCGAACCTGCGCCAGTTCCATCAGGGTCGGGTAGTAGGGGTGTTTAAGCACCAGCACCAGGGTGTGCTCGTCCGGTGCTTCGACACGCTCCAGGGTGGAGACCAGCTCCATCCACTGATGACGCTTGCTGTTGGCGAGCACCGCGTCGAGGTTGGCCTTGGCTGCGGCTGCGTTGAACGAACTGCCGTCACTGAAGGTCACACCGTCGCGCAGGGTGAAGGTGTAGGTCTTGCCATCTGCTGACACTGTCCATGACGTGGCCAGCCAGGGTTCCAGAGTGCCTTGGGCGGTGTAGCGCACCAGCGGTTCATAGACCATGGCCTGGGCATACATCTGGTTCGGCGAATAGCCGCGAGGGTCCAGCGGCCCGGCATTGGTTGGCCACGAGTAGGTCAGTGTGGGGGCTGCATCGCCCGCCCATGCAGTCGACAAGCCTGCGCTCAGGCAGGCTCCAATCATCCATAAGGTCAGCTGTTTTTTAGTCCATGACTGCTTCACACTGCGTCTCCCTCAGTTGATGGCCAGTGGCCTGATCAGATGCTGGGTATGAAGTCTATGTCAAAAGTTCATAACTGCGAGGCCGATTAGATGCAGAGGGTCACTATTTCGCTGGACGATGCTTTATTGGCCGAAATTGATGAGCGCGTTGGCACCCACGGCTACCAGGGGCGCTCCGAGGCCATCCGCGATCTGTTGCGCGCCGGCCTGCTGGAACCGGAGCAGGGCGACCCGCAAAGTGCCTGCGTGGCAACCTTGAGTTACGTCTATGACCACGCCACCCGGGAGCTGTCCAAGCGTCTGAACACGGCCTTTCACGAGCACCATGACCTGACCCTGTCGACGCTGCATGTGCATCTGGATCAGGGCAAGTGCATGGAAGTCTCGGTGCTCAAGGGCACGGTCGGCGAGGTGGCGCAGCTGACGCGCCAGGTGATGGCCGAGCGCGGAGTGCGCCATGGCAGCGCGCAGATTATTCCATTGGGAGATCTCGAGTAGCGCTGGGTCAGTGCTTGAGTATCCAGCGGGCGCAAAAAAAGCGCCCTAGAAATCCCAGCGGGTATTGACCATTACATTGCGCGGGTCACCGTAATACGCCGTGTTGTAGAAGCCGATATTGGTGTAGTACTGCTTGTCGAACAGGTTGTTGACGTTGAGTGTGGTGGACAGGTGCTCGCTGACCTGGTACTTGGCCATTGCATCGACCAGCCAGTAAGCGTCCTGGCTGAAGTCCTGGTACTGGTCCTTGGCGCGGTTGTAGATGTTCTGCCAGCTGCGGTTCTGCCAGCGTGCGCCGCCACCGATGGTCAAGCGGTCCAGCGGCCCCTTGAATTTATAGGTGGTGTAGAGGCTCAACTGGTCTTCGGGCTCCCAGGTCGAGATTTTTTCGTCGTCGCTGCCGCGAATGACCTTGTGAGTAAAGCCGGCCTGGGCCTGCCAGCCCGGTGCCAGTTCGCCGGACATCTCGGCTTCGAAGCCCTTGGCCTTGGCCTTGGTGCCGACTGATGCATAGAGGATCGACGGGTTGGTCGGATCGGCGTTGTACTCGGCGTCCGGTTCGGCGCGGTTGCTTTCATGTACCTCGAAATAGGCCAGGCTGGTGTTCAACCTGCCGCCATAAAACTCGCCCTTGATTCCCACTTCGTAGTTTTTGCCTTCATCGGGCTCAAGCACTTTGTTGTTGCGATCGCGGTTGTAGGTTTGCGGCATGAAAATGTCGGTATAGCTGGCATACGCGGTGAAGTTGTCGTTCAGGTCGTAGGTAACACCCACGTAAGGCACGAGGCGGCCGGTCTCGGTGGTGTGGTAATCCCCGGTCAGCCAGTAGTTGGCCAGCCGTGTGCCCAACAGCAGGTTAAGGTCGTCGGTCAGGTTGAAGCGTGCGCTGATGTAGCCTGCGGTCTGGCGTGTGGTGGTGTCGTTGTATTGGGTCGGTGCGCCCCAGTCCGGCTCGGTGGTCTTGCCGTCGAAGTTCCAGAAATCAATGACGTTGGCGCTGAGGAAGGTCGGGTTGCCGTAGTCCTTGCCTTGCCAGTGGGCGCTGGAGGCCGATGCGCCGATCACCAGTTCATGCTCGCGGCCAGCCAGGCTGAAGGGGCCGCTGAAGTAGGCATCGGCGGCGTCGGTGCGGGTGTTCCCGGTGAATTTGTTGGCATAGATCGACGACAGGCCGGTGGCCGGGAAGGGGCCGCTCATGACCGAACCCAGCGGCGCATCGTAGCTGTTGACCTGATGGGTCAACTGGCCCTTGCCGACCCAGCCGTTGGCGAAGCTGTGCTCCAGGGTCGCGAACACGCTCTGGGTGGTCTGCTCCCAACGGCTCCAGTTGGCGCCGTTGTTGTACGAGCGCTTGACGTCGATACGCTCGCCGTTGCGGTCGAACAGCGGGCGGCTGCCCGACCAGCCCGAGGCGTGGGGGTCGTTGTTCTGGTAATCAAAGCCCAGGGTCAGGAGGGTGTCATCGCTGAGGTCGGCTTCGAGGGTGCCGAAATAGACCCCGGTCTTGCGCTTATAGCGGTCCATGAACGAGTGCTTGTCCTGGTAGGCCGCCACGGCACGGCCGCGAATGTTGCCGCTGTCGGTCAGCGGGCCGCTGACGTCAACCTGGGTGCGGTAGTTATCCCAACTGCCGGCACCGACATCGATGCTGGCCTTGAATTCGCGGGTCGGCTTTTTGCGGATCAGGTTGATCGTCGCCCCCGGGGATCCGGCACCGGTCAAGAGGCCCGTGGCGCCCTTGAGGATTTCCACGCGGTCGTAGATGGCCATGTCACTCAGGGTCTGGCCCGAGGAGTACGCCGAGTTGCGCAGGGTGGGAATGCCGTCGTACTGGAAGTTCTCCACCGAGAAACCGCGGGCATAGTAGTTGGTGCGCTCGCTGTCGAAGGTCGAGACGGTGATGCCAGGGGTATGGCGCATCACCTCGTCGATGGAGTTGAGGCCGAAATCATCCATATGCTGGCGGGTAATCACGGTGATCGACTGCGGCGTTTGCCGTGGCGTCAGTACCATGCGTGTGGCCGTGGCGATGGTGCCGGGGGTATACGAGCCGCTGCCTTCGGTAATGGTCCCAAGCTGGTTGGAGGTAACCTGGGTGGCCTGCAATTGCAGTTCACCGTTGCCTTGCGCTGGTCTGGCAATAACCCGGTAACCGTCGCCGTCAGTGACCGCCTGCAGGCCCAGCGGGGCGAGCAGCCGTTGCAGGCCTTCGTCGACGGCAAAGTTGCCGCTCAAGCCACTGCTGCGCATACCGGTTGTCAGGCTCGAATCCACCGCGATCATTACCCCGGACTGTTGGCCAAAACTGCCCAGCACCGCGTCCAGGCTGCCCGGCGCAATGCTGTAGGCATGCTCGCTGCCTGAGGCTGCGAATGCGCCTTGGCTGGCCGTGGCAATGGATAAACCGAATACAAAGGTGCGCAAGGCACCGGCGAGGGGGGTAAGTCGGCTGTGCATAAAGACTGTCCATGTATGAAAAGGGTCGGCGTTGCGCTGTTAATCAGCGTCTTCCCTGAACTTGATGCACCAGATAAGAAAAACTGCCGGCGGTATTGAAAATAATTATTTTCAGGCCGCGACCACGTTGGCCCAGTAGCCAAACACTCGCTGCACGCGGATTGGCAGCACCCGCGTGAGCAGGTCGAGGCTGGCATCGGGGCGGTCGATGGAGAACGATCCCGACACCCGCAATGCCGCGACTTGCGGGTCGCAGCGCACCACGCCACGGCGGTAGAGGTTGAGCTGGGCAATCACCTGGCCCAGTGGCATGCGTTCGGCGATCAGCAGGCCGTTGACCCAGGCATCGGCACCGACCGTGACCGGGCGCGGTGTGCTGTCTGTCTGGCTGTCGAACGTTACCTGCTGGCCGGCATCCAGACTCAAGCTGTCGCCCCGTGCCAGCTTGATCGATGCACTGCCGCTCAGCACCTGGACCTGGGTGCCTGCCTGCCACGGCAGGTTGTGGCTGATCACCAGGCGTGAGCGGGGCGCGGGCAGCACCTGGCCATTGGCGGTGCTGAGCCTGATATCGCCAGCGCTGACCAGCACGCGGCCCAGGCTCAGGAACAGTTCGGTGCCAGCGGCGGTGGTGCGGGTATCGAGGGCGGTGTGGGTGTCGAGGGTCAGGTCGACACCCTCTGCCAGAGTTAATTGGCGCCGCTCGCCGGTGGCGGTGCGATAGTCACTGAACAGCTCTGGCAGCAGCACCCGTTCCCGCACCCCATAGCCGGTGGCCAGCATCACGCCCAGGCCGGCAAAGCCCTTGAGCAGCGTGCGTCTGCCCGGGGCATTGCGCGAGCGCAGCAACGTCCGGGCACCGGCGGCAGGCAGCATGCGGGTGCTGTCGCGAATGTCGGTATTAAGCCCGGTGAGGCGCTGCCAGGCCAGTTCATGTTGCGCGGATTGCGCGCGCCAATGCTGGCAGGCCAGAAGCTCGGCCTCGGTGCTGACGCCCGATTGCACGGTAACCATCCACTGCAAGGCTTGCTCGACCACATCCTGGTCGAGGCGCTGGGTGTTGGCGGGCTCGAACAGACTCACCCGGTGTAGACCGCGCTGTAGCAGTGTCGGTAAGCCTTGAGCATGGCTTTTTGCACCACGTTGACGGTCAGGCCCATGCGTTCGGCGATCTGCGGGTAGGTCAGGCCGTCCAGTTGCGACAGCAAAAAAATCTCCCGTACTTTTGCGCCCAGGCCATCGAGCACCTGGCCGACGGCGTCCAGTGCCTCCAACACCAGCAGGCGAGATTCCGGGGAGGGCACAAGCTGCGGCTCCAGGAGCGCCAGGGACTCCATATAGGCCCGCTCCAGCGCCTGACGACGGAAGTATTGGCCGCACAGACGGCTGGCAATGGTGGTGAGATAGGCCCGGGGTTCGCGCAGCGGCGCGGGTGTGTCGGTACGCAACATGCGCACAAACGTGTCCTGGGCCAGATCCAGAGCCTGCTCCTGATTGCCCAGCTTGCGGCGCAGCAACTGCACCACCCAGCCGTGATGCTGAACATAGAGTTCACCCACGGCACGGCGTGAGGAAGGGGAGGACGTGAGCATCGATTGCAATCCCGGAGCAGACACTGACAAGGATCGCAATGATAGCGCTTCTCATTAGCGTATGCTCGGGAATGTTTCGCGCTGTGTCAGATGTGGGAGCGAGCCTGCTCGCGAAGTCGTTCGCGAGCAGGCTCGCTCCCACACTAGGGCTTGACCTGCAACAGAGTCTCTACAAGCTCTACGCAGGCCCTACTTCTCGACCAGGACCTTCGGGTTGGAGTTGCCCCACACCGTATACAGGTCGGCCAGCAATGCACCGTTGATGTCTTCAACTTCCGCCTGGCTGATTTCGGCCTTGCCCTGTTGCCCGAACAACACCACTTCGTCGCCGCTTTTGACATCCGGCGCGTCTGTAACGTCGACCATGAGGGTATTCATCGAGACCTTGCCCACCACCGGCACGCGATGGCCGTTGATCAGCACGATACCCTTGTTGGTAAAGGCACGGCGGTAACCGTCGGAGTAACCCACGGTGACATTGGCCAGTTTCGAGTCGCGGCCCAGCGTCCAGGTGCGGTCATAGCCCACGGTGTTGCCCTTGGGGTAGCTGTTGACCGAGGCGACATGGGACTTGAATTGCATCACGCGCTTGTAGTCGGTGTGCGACGGCACCGTGTCGCCGAACAACGCACCGCCCGGGCGAACCATGTCCAGATGCGATTCCGGCACTTCCAGGGTGGCGAACGAGTTGGCCGCATGCAGGGTGATTTTGCTGCGATCGAGTTCTGCAACATTGATCAGCCATTGTGCCTGCTCGTTGAACGCCTTGAGCCCTGCACGCACGTCGTCGGCGTCTTCTACCGCGAAGTGGGTCATGATCGCGCGCACTTCCAGGTTCGGCACCTTGGTGATGGCGACCGCGTCGCGGCGGCCCTCTGCGGTGGTCATTTCCACGCCGTTGCGGCTCATGCCGCTGGAGTTCAGGCCCAGGTGCACCACCAGCGGACGGCCGTGTTTTTCGGCAATCAGGCTGGCCTTGACGGCGAAATCAAGGTTGCCCACCAACTCTTCCATATTGTACGGCAGCGCCGCTTCCAGCTCGCTGAGTGCTGCCGTACGCACACGGATCAGTTGGCCCTTGAAGCCGCTTTCACGTACCACGCGAGCCTCTTCATTGCTCGCCACGCCAACGCAAGGCACACCGGTAGCGATGATTGAAGGCATCAGCAGGCCGATGCCGTGACCGTAGGCATCGGCCTTGAGCACGGCGCAGATTTTCGATTTGTCGCCCACAGTCGCTTGCAACACGCCAATGTTGTGGACGAACGCGGCTCTGTTGATCTCGACCCAGGCATTGCTGTCCTGTGTATTGACCTGGGCAACGCCATCGACCATCGACAGCGGCGGGGCGGCGAAGGCCGGGTTGTGCATTAAAGCCATGCCCAAAGACAGGGCAAGAAGGGTACGGGTGAAGGGCATTTGCTGAGTTTCCATACGTTATTTTTTTTGCGGCAGGGTGACGCGCGGCAATACTAGGATTGGCTTGCAGGAAAAGTCACTCCCCGGGCCGCGTATCTGTCTGAAAGTGTCGTGGTGCCAAAGGGCACCTATCGCCGCCACGCCAGCAACACCACACCCACGGTAATCAGGCTGATCCCCGCCCATTGGCGAATATCGAGCTTTTCACCCAGCAGCGTCACGCCCAGCACGGCCACGATCACCACGCTGAGTTTGTCCACCGGCGCCACCAGTGACGCCTGGCCCAGTTGCAGGGCTCGGTAATAGCAGATCCACGAGGCCCCGGTGGCCAGCCCCGAGAGCACCAGAAACACATAGCTGCGCGCCGAAATCGAGCCCAGCGACTGATACTGGCCGGTTGCGTAGAGGATCAGTGCCAGGCTCACCAGCACGACGACGGTACGCAGTAAGGTGGCGAAATCGGAGTTGATGCCGGTAATGCCAATTTTGCCGAAAATCGCCGTCATGGCAGCGAACACCGCCGAAAGTAATGCCCAGAATGTCCAGCTTGAATAGAAAGTCGAGCCCATGGGTTTTCCTGAGTGATCGCTGAAGGTGCTTTCAAGCATATGTCATGCAGGGGCGTTGAGGCTGTAACCCGGTGCAGGGCTTGTGTACTATCGGCACTGGCCGATGCTGCCCGCCGCTCGCTCCCCATGGGAAGGTGAAAGCATGATTATCTGCCTTTTCCCCTCTCTCTTGACGGTCGAGGTTTGGCAACGCGAGCACCAAAAGCCTTCGCCCCCGGGAGCACTGATGCTGTCAATCGAGCAAGCCAAACAGATGGCCAAGAGCCTGCGAACCTCGCTGCAGGCGCGCAATCTGGAAGTCACCCATGCCATCGCCCTTGAACTGGTTGCCAGGCAACTGGGTTACAAGGACTGGAATACGGCCAGCGCACGGCTGCCTGTGCAGAGTGCTGCGCCGGCAATTAGCTTCGACAGGCCGATTCCGATATTGCGGATGTTTGATGAGGCCAAGGCCCGAGAGTTCTATCTGGATTTCCTGGGTTTCAGCGTTGAGTTCGAGCACCGCTTCGAAGCAGGTTTGCCGCTCTATCTGGGCATCAGCCGCAGCGGCTTGCAACTGCATCTTTCCGAGCATCATGGCGATGCCAGCCCCGGCTCCACGGTATTCGTACCCATGGACAATATCGAGTTGCTGCACGACGAGCTAATGGCCAAGCGCTACGGTTATGGCCGCCCGCAGATTGTCCAGCAGGGCTGGGGACGGGTGCTGGAGGTTCATGACCCGTTTGGCAACCGCATCCGTTTTTGCCAGGACTGACGGATCTTCAGCCCCGTGAGCGCTCATAAGCCGCTGTCATGATCTGCCAGGTTTGTGCATCCGCCGGGATCAGATGCTCGATACGCATTGAGGTTACGGTGATATCGAGCGGCATGCCGAATGTGGTGAAGGTGGACATGAAGTTCAGCTCGCCATGGGCGCAGGCAATGCGGGTCAAGACCAGTGGCGGCAGTTCCCGGGGCAGGGCCGCGAGGGTGTCCGGGGCGCTGAGGGTTTGCATAAGACTGGCCAGTACGGGGTTGGACAGGGCCTCGCGTGTCGCCCGTTGCCAGGCCAGGGTTCTTATTTCTTCGGGGTTGATCAGGTAATCACCCAGGCCGCCGGGTTGCAGCAGTGTGGTCAGCAGGTTCAAGTCCCGGGCCGCGTCTGCGGGCAGTCCGACCAGGCTGAACAGGGCTGCGGTGCTGGCGTTGGCATCCAGCACCTGCCAGTGGCTGCCCAACACAATCGCCGGGGCGGGGTTGTTGGCGTGCAACACATGGCTGATGGCCTCACGTACGGCCTCCATGGCCGGCGAAGAGAGCGGCGTTGTCTCGTAGCGCGGCGCATAACCCGAGGCCAGAAACAGGCTGTTGCACTGCTCCAGCGGTACCTCGAGGGCCATCAGCAGGTTATGCAAGGTGCCGGGGCCGGGTTTGGCGCGCCCGGTTTCGATGCAGCTCAAATGGCGTTGGGAAATACCCGTGATCAAGGCCAGCTCCAGCTGGCTCATACCGGCCTGACGGCGCAGCAGACGCAGCTGCGGGCCAGCGGTTGTCGGGGTGTTGATGCGGGGAAAGGTCAGGTTGTTCATCCATAAACTCTGGCAGGGGCAAAAGGCTGAGTCCATGACCTGTGAGGTCATTGCCGGTGGGGGAAAAGTATCACTAACTGGAGCCTTGTCCACTTCGTCGATTCGGAAATGCTAATGAAAAAATCCTGTCTCGCCCTTGCCGCGTTGCTCGGGTTCTCTGCTTACACAATCTTCACGATGTTGACCGCCCACCAGTCCCTTGCAGCTTTCGGACTGGAACTGATGGCCAGCCCGGACACGGCTCAAGTGGTGATCGACCTGTACCTGATGGCGGCGCTGGCTTGCGTGTGGATGTACCGCGATGCACGCGGTAAAGGCCGCTCGCTGGCCAGTGTGCTGCCGTACCTGCTGCTGACCGCGGTCTTCGTCGCCATCGGCCCGCTGCTGTATATCGTGGTCGAGGGGTTCGTACGCAACCCGGGCACAAATAGCCGGGCCTGTCTGAAAACGCCGCGCCAACCCTGACATTGCGACACCTTTCACACCTGCGCACTGTTGTGCATTAGATTCAGCCCCGCATAATGCGGGCATAAAAACAGTGTGGCGTAGCGCAGAAGGGGTGGTGTGTTGTCGAGCAGTGATAAAAGCGTGGTCGAGCTGAACTGGGCCGAGGTAGGGGATGGTTTCAAGCAGCTGTTGCCCATTTCCATGTTTGTGGTGGTGTTCGGTGTGGCCTTCGGTCTGGCTGCCGCGCAGACCGGTCTGGACAACAGCGCCAGTTTGTTGATGAGCGCTTTGGTATTCGCCGGGGCCTCGCAGTTTGGTGCCCTTGATCTCTGGGGGGCGCAGGTCCCGGTTGTGCCCCTGATCGTCACGGTGTTTGCCATCAATGCCCGCCATCTGCTGATGGGTGCGACCTTGTATCCCTGGCTGCGCGAGCTGCCTGCGGCCAAGCGCTACGGAGTGATGATGGTGATCTCGGATGCCAACTGGGCAATGTCGATGCAGGCATTCAACAGCGGCAAATCGGGCATCGGCCTGATCCTGGGCGGTGGCATAGCCCTGTGGGCGGCCTGGGTGCTGGGCAGTTGGCTGGGCGTGTACTTCGGCAGCGCAATTGAAGACCCGGTCAGCCTGGGCCTGGACATGGTGATGGGCTGTTTTCTGCTGGCGATGGTAATCGGCGGGCAAAAAAACCTGCGCATGCTGATTATCTGGTGCGTGGCGGGCGCCTCGTCGCTGTTGGCGTACCGCTACTTGCCTGAAAACAGCCATGTGGTGGTCGGCGCATTGGCGGGCGGGGTGTTGGGTGCGGTGTGGATGGAGAAGAAAAAATGAGCATCGATACCGCCGGTTACGGCACCTTCATCATTGTTCTGATTATGGCTGTGGTCACGTTGATTACGCGTTTGGGGGGCGTTTTCGTGATGTCCTTCGTGCCCATCAACTACCGGGTGCAGCAATTTATCAGCGCCATGTCGGGCTCGGTGCTGGTCGCCTTGCTCGCGCCCCTGGCCCTCAACGGCGATAACGGCGCACGGCTGGCCTTGCTGACCACCGCAGCAGTGATGCTGCTGCTCAAGAAGCCGCTGCCGGCGATTGCCGCAGGGGTGATCGCGGCTGCGGTGTTCAGGCATCTGTAAATGACCAGGTTGAAGAAGTCGAGGCGCGCGTCGACTTCTTCAACAACAGCCACTGTTCAAATTGAGCGCTGATTGACCCGCTGGCTCAGTTCTTGCGCCGACTCCTTGCGTTCGGAATACCGGTCAACCAGGTCCGGGCGATCGCGCAGCAATACGGTGAACTTCACCAGTTCCTCCATGACATCGACCACGCGGTCATACAGCGCAGACGGTTTCATGCGGTTGTGCTGGTCAAACTCCAGATAGGCCTTGGGCACCGAAGACTGGTTGGGGATGGTGAACATGCGCATCCAGCGACCCAGCACGCGTAACTGGTTGACCACATTAAATGACTGGGAGCCGCCGCACACCTGCATCACCGCGAGGGTTTTGCCCTGAGTCGGGCGTACCGCGCCCAATGCCAGAGGCACCCAGTCGATTTGCGCCTTGAACACAGCTGACATCGCGCCATGCCGTTCCGGCGAGCACCACACTTGCCCTTCAGACCACTGCATCAGTTCCAGCAGTTCCTGGACTTTGGGGTGATCATTCGGGGCGTCATCGGGCAGCGGCAGGCCCGAGGGGTTGAAGATCCGAGTCTGGGCGCCAAAGTGTTCGAGCAATCTGGCCGCTTCCTCTACCAGCAGGCGGCTGAACGAGCGTTCCCGCGTCGAACCGTATAACAACAGGATGCGTGGTTTGTGCGGGCTAGCGGGTTGCACGGTTTTGGCAGAAATCAATGTGGTGTCGAGATTGGGCAGTGTGTCGCTCATGGTGGCTCCGGTTACAGGGTGCTGATACGGTCGAGTTCGCGTTTAAGTGCCGCGGGCTCAAGCCGGGTAAAGGGCAGGGCGAAAAAGGCCCGGCAGCGCGTTTCGATATGCGCCAGGGTGGCGTGGAACGCGGCGGTTACGGTCGCCTCGTCACCCTTGACCTCTGAAGGGTCTGCCAACCCCCAGTGGGCTTTGATGGCCGGGCCGAAATACACCGGGCACGCCTCAGCGGCGGCCTTGTCGCAGACGGTGATGACAAGATCCGGCGGGTTGTCTTCGTAGGCGTCATTGCCCTTGCTGCTCAGGCCGTCTATGCCGATACCGGCTTCTTGCAGGGTGAGCAGGCTGCGGGGCAACACCTGCCCCCGGGGAAAGCTGCCCGCACTGATGGCCTGGAACCCTGGTGGCGCCAGATGGTTGAACATGGCTTCGGACAGAATGCTGCGACAGCTATTGGCGGTACACATAAACAGAACACGCATGGTAGTTGCTCTTTGCGGTGGTATTAAAGGCTCAGGCGCAAAGCCAGGGCAGACAGGGTGACAAGCAGAATCGGCAGGGTCAGGATCAGCCCCACCTTGAAGTAGTAACCCCAGGTGATGCGAATGCCCTTGCGTGCCAGCACATGCAACCACAGAAGGGTGGCCAGACTGCCGATGGGGGTGATTTTCGGGCCCAGGTCGGAGCCGATGACATTGGCGTAGATCATCGCTTCGCGGATCACCCCGCTGGCATCACTGGCCTGGATTGACAGCGCGCCGAGCAAGACCCCGGGCATATTGTTCATCACCGAAGACAGCAGTGCGGCGAGCACCCCGGTGCCCAGGGTGGCGGCCCAAAGGCCGGACTCGGCCAACTGATTGAGAACCAGCGTCAGGTGGTGGGTCAGCCCGGCATTTTTCAGCCCGTACACCACCAGGTACATGCCCAGTGAGAACGTCACCACCTGCCAGGGAGCTTCGCGCAACACCCGTCGCGTTGAAATGACGTGGCTGCGCGCAGCCACAGCGAATAGCAGGGCGGCGCACACTGCAGCAATCGCGCTGACTGGAATGCCCAGTGGTTCCAGTGCAAACAGGCCTGTGAGCAGCAAGACCAGAACCCCCCAGCCGACAGCAAACGTCAACGGGTCGCGTATGGCCTTTCGTGGTTCGGGCAGCTCATCATGACAATAGTGGCGTGGAATATCGCGGCGGAAAAACCCGTACAACACCAGCAGCGTGGCGGCGACTGCAACGCAGTTGACCGGTACCATGACCGCGGCATAGGCGCTGAAACCCAGGCCGAAGTAGTCGGCCGAGACAATATTGACCAGGTTCGACACCACCAGCGGCAGGCTGGCAGTATCGGCAATAAAGCCTGCGGCCATGACAAACGCCAGGGTTGAGGCGGCAGAAAAGCGCAAGGCGAGCAGTATCGAGATCACGATGGGGGTCAGGATCAGTGCCGCGCCGTCATTGGCAAACAGTGCCGATACACCGGCCCCCAGCAGCACGGTAAACACAAACAGGCGGCGGCCATCACCCTTGGCCCAGCGGGCCACATGCAGGGCCGCCCACTGAAAGAAACCTGCTTCGTCGAGCAACAGGCTGATGATGATCACGGCGATAAAAGTGGCCGTGGCATTCCATACAATGGCCCACACTTGGGCAATATCGTGCAGTGATACCGCCCCCGCAAGCAGTGCCACAACCGCACCCAGTGAGGCACTCCAGCCCACCCCCAGGCCTTTGGGCTGCCAGATTACCAGAACCAGAGTGACCAAAAAAATTGCGAAGGCGATAAGCATCGGACGTCTCAGCAGCAGGCAATGGTGTTGAGCGGGCGCTCGCCCATGGCAGAGAGCCGGGCACTGTCGTGCGCAAGCCACTCGGTGTTGGCCAGCAGGGTGGTTTCAAGAACGCTGCGCACCCAGTCCGGCAGTTGCGGGTTGAGGCGGTAATACACCCACTGCCCCTGGCGGCGGTCGAGCAGCAACCCGCAGCCTCGAAGCTGGGCCAGATGGCGGGAAACTTTCGGTTGGCTTTCATCCAGGGCACAGACCAGTTCGCATACACAGAGCTCGCCCTCACGGGCGATCAGCAAGGTGGCCCTGGCGCGGGTTTCATCGGACAGGCATTTGAACAGTGCGGCGGGACTGAGCATGGTGACTCTCTGTCTATACATATGGAAATACGAATATACGGATATCCATATGCAATAGCAACCTTGATCCCCCGCAAGACGTGCTCGGTAAAGGTGGGAGCCGGGCTTGCCGGCGATGGCGTCGACGCGGTTTGACTGAGCCACCGCGCCGGCTGTATCGCGAGCAAGCCCGCTCCCACAGGGGCGGCGTGTGCCGGTGCTTTACCCGGGCCTGCTCACCGCGCATCATGTGCCGCCCCCCACACTGGCGGGCATCCGTGGTGAAAAGGAACAGCAGTTGAACGAACACACATTGTCCATGCGTCTGGA
Organism: Pseudomonas sp. FSL R10-2964; assembly: GCF_009600035.1. Taxonomy (NCBI): domain Bacteria; kingdom Pseudomonadati; phylum Pseudomonadota; class Gammaproteobacteria; order Pseudomonadales; family Pseudomonadaceae; genus Pseudomonas; species Pseudomonas sp. FSL R10-2964. The sequence continues at coordinate 94,280 of NZ_WIWH01000015.1, forward strand.
GCGCGTGGCAGCCCATATGCCGGCAGGTGCGCGGCTGGCCGATATCGGCTCGGACCACGGCTACCTGCCGGTGGCGTTGCTGCGTCGGGGGGCCATTGCCGCCGCCGTGGCGGGCGAGGTGGCCCTGACGCCCTTTCAGGCGGCCCGGCGTACCGTGCGCGAAAACGGCTTCGAGCAACGCATTAGCGTGCGCCATGCCAGTGGCCTGGCAGCGATCAGGCCGCAGGACGAGATTACGGCGATCAGCATCTGCGGCATGGGTGGCGAGACCATCCGCGATATTCTTGCAAGTGGCAAGGCACACCTGAGCGGACGGGAGCGCCTGATCCTGCAACCCAACGGCGGCGAGCAGCCTTTACGGCAATGGCTGATGGAAAACCACTACCACATCCTTTGCGAAGAACTGCTGCGGGAAAACCGTTTTTACTACGAAATCATCGTCGCCGAACGCATCGGACCGGTGAGCTATACCGCCGAGCAATTGTACTTTGGCCCCTTCCAGATGCAGGCGCGCAGCCCGCTGTTTCTGGGTAAGTGGCAACGTATGCTGGGTGAAAAACGCAAGGTTCTGAGCAATCTTGCCCTGGCGCGCCAGGCCGTGCCCGAAGCCCGGGTGGAGGAAATTGCCCGACAGGTCAGATGGATCAGCGAACTGCTGGCTTGAGTCTCGACTCATGCGGCGCAGCCATGCCAGCAAGTTTACTTGAAGGGGTTCGCTGAGCCTGTTCAGGGTTGAGTGTTGCCATCGAGCATGGCAATAAAGTGCTGTATCAGCGGTGACGGGTTATGGGCATGCCAGTTCATGTACAGGCCGATGGTCGGGTTGGCAGCGCCTGTCAGCGGCCGGATCGGACGGAACGCTACCTTGTCGCGCAGCGTCGAGCCGGCGAGGGATTGCGGCACCAGGGCCACGCCAAAACCGCAACTTACCAGGCCGATCAGGGTATGCAGCTGTGCGGCCTCCTGTACCACCCTGGGGTAGAACCCGGCGTTTTCGCACAGGCCGATCAACTGGCCGTGATAGCCGCTGCCCAGGGCTTGTGGAGTAAAGACAAAGTCTTCGTCAGCAAAATCGCGCAGCTCGATGGGCCCTGACTGCGCCTTGGGATGATCCAGGGGCAGGGCCATGACAATGGCCTCGTCGAGCAACAGGCGCGATTCGATGTCGGCTGCGATGAAGGGCAGTTTGCGCATAAAGGCGATATCGGTCTCGGCAGCCAGCAGCGCCTCGGCCTGGCTGGAGGAAGGCATTTCCTTGATCACCAGCTGGACCTGGGGAAAGGTTTGGCGAAACTGCCTGAGGCTGTTGAGCAACGGCTCGAAGTACGCGATAGACACCGCGCTGACAGTGAGCACACCGGCTACCCCTTGCGCCACCTGGCGGGCGTACTCCACCCCCTGTTCCAGTTCCTTGAGTGTGCGACAGGCCGCCTGCAAAAAGGCCTGGCCTGCGGGCGTCAGCTTGACCTCGCGCCTGCTGCGGGTGAACAGGGCTAACCCCAGCTTGTCTTCCAGTCGGCTGATCGCCTGGCTCAGGGGTGGCTGGGCCATGTGCAGGCGCACGGCGGCCTTGTGGAAATGCAGTTCCTCAGCCACCGCGATGAACTGACGGAGCAGTCGGGTTTCGATCATGTGCAGTGTTCCTTCCTTTGAACGGGGTTATCTGTGAACACCGCCGCTCTCACAGAGGGGCTGATAGGCAGCGGGTATCAACGGGCCTGTTGAACGGTATTAAACAACGCGCCTTTTGATTGTTACGGTGAAGTATCAATCAAGAGGGCATCCTTATGGACTTTAACGGCAAAACCGCAATTGTAACGGGTGCTGGCCGGGGCCTGGGCTTGAGTTATGCCAGGGAGCTGGCACGGCTGGGCGCCCATGTGCTGATCAGTGATATTGGCGCAGACAGGCAAGGCGCAGCAGCAGATGCATCCGTTGCCCATGACGCCGCGCAAGCGCTGGCAGCCCAGGGCTACAGCGTGATCGGTCATCACGGTGAGTTGGTCAGCGAGACGGGTTGCCGGCAGTTGGTCGAAACGGCCGTCGAAGCGTTCGGGCGGCTGGATATTGTGATCCACAACGCGGGCTGGGTCGGTTACCAGGCTATTGAAGAAGCGCAGCCTGAGTTTGTCGAGCGCGCGCTGGGGATCAATGTGTATAGCCCGATCTGGCTGTGCAAACATGCCTGGCCGTACCTGCGCCAATCATCGGCGGCGCGGGTGGTGCTGACCTCTTCGGACCGGGCCATGTACCAGCCCTATGCCCAGCCGGGCCTGACCGCCTACGCCGCCGGCAAGATGGCACAATTGGGCATCATGAATGCCCTGAGCAGGGAGGGTGCCGCCGATGGCATCCTGGTGAACGCAGTAGCGCCGGTGGCCAAGACCCGGATGTGGGGCGTTAACGGCGAACCGGACAACCTCAAGCCCCAGTGGGTGACTCCCGGTGTGATCTTTCTGGCCTCGGCTCAGTGCCAGGACAGCGGCTATATTCTGCGGGCCAGCAATGGTCAGTTCACGGCAACGCGGTTTGTCGAGAATCCCGGGGTGGACTACCCCCTGGATCTGGCCCGAATCAGGGCCGACAGCGCCGAGCAGGTCGCCCGCTTGTGGGAGCAGATCAAGGAATGCTGATGCTGGGGTCGGTCTTGTTAATTGTGCTTACCACTTAAGTAGGGGGCGCTGCGGCCATTGCGTGAAAAAGCCCTGTGCAAGTTGATATGCAGCGCTTTTTATAACCTGAGCATTAGTCCTTAAGTCGAGTCGCGGCAGCCTTATAGAGAGTATTAATACCAAGGAGTGAGTTGTGGGTTCGAGCCCGTGGCGTTGTCATGTTCCCCAGGATGGAAACTCCCTCTGATGCGAGTGCTGGGAGCTTTCGAACTCAGGCATGACAGATTCAAGGGAGCTGATTATGAACACCCAACTCTGGTTGAAAACAAGCACGGCCCTGTTGTTGGTCATGAGCGCCAGCCTGGCGGGCTGCCACAGTGGTGGTGGCGGGCATCACAGCAGTGACAGCGCAAGCACGCCGACGCCGCCGACCAATCCGACCACGCCAACTGATCCCACTACACCGACAGATCCAACTGATCCGACTGATCCAACCAATCCAACCAATCCAACCAATCCGCCTAACCCGGCAGTTACCCCGCCTCTGGTCACGGGGCAGGTCGCCGGTGAAGTCGGCACCGGACTGGGCGGTGTCGGCACCCTGGTCAGCGGCGTGGGCACTACCCTGACCACCGTTCCTGTGGTCGGCGCAGCAGGCGGGTTGGTGGTCAATACCGGTAATGCCGTGACTTCCATTACCGATGGCGTGACCAATGGCCTGGGCTCGCTGGGCACTGACAAAAACTCGCTGGGCATTACCGTGGCTGGTGTTACCAATGGCGTCAGCGATGTGGGTAAAGGCGTTTCGTCTCTCGGCACAGGTGTCAGCGCTCTGGTCGACAACACACCGATCAGTCAGGTCCCGCTGGTAGGCGGCGTAGTGGGCAAGGTCACCGGCACCGCGGGCGGGCTGGTGGACAAGGTCGGCACCACCGTCACCATGCTTGGCAACACACTGACCACCAATGTGACCAGCGGGCAATTGGGCAAGGCTACCGGTGGTTTGAATGACAAGGTCGTGGTCCCCGTGATCTCAATGGTGGAAAACGTCACAGGCAAGGTAGGCACCACCACCGGGTTGGGGCAGCCGGTGGACGGGTTGTTGACGAAGGTTGGCGGCGTGGTCGGCGGGCTGGGTGACAAGGTAGTCGATACCGGCAAGAACCCGCTCACCAATGTGGTGGGCGGTGTGCTAGGCGGTGTGGGTGGGGCACTGGATAAATCCGGCGGTTACCTGAACCCGACGACAACCACCGGCACCGGCACAAGCACAACTACCGGCGGGCTGGGCGGTTTGCTGGGCGGGCTGGGCACGGCCACAGGTTCAACCGGTACTCAGACAACCACCGGCGGCACAGGTGGTTTACTGGGTGGCAGCACTGGCTTGCTTGGCAGCCTGGGCGGCACGACCGGTACCCAGACAAACACCGGCACCTCGGGTGGCGCAAGTGCTTCCGGCGGGCTGGGTGGCCTGCTTGGCGGCCTGCTAAACAAAAACTGACTGGCCGCGCGCGGACGCTGTTGTACGGTTCGGTCTGTACCCCTGAAGTTCAGGTGCAGACCGGGCTGTTTTTCGTTCACCCTTGGCTGGTTTTATTGGCAATTGCGTTCTCTGCCAGCGCTGGGCATCATCCAATGTCCGCACTCAAGGAAGCGTCCCATGGTCACTGCGACACTGCATCTGATGTGCGGCAAGATCGCATCAGGCAAATCAACCCTGGCCAGAACGCTTGCGGTGGAGCACAGCGCGATATTGCTGAGCGAAGATAAATGGCTCTCCTCTCTTTATCCCGGTGCGATCAATTCGGTAACCGATTACGCAGCCTACAGCCTGAGGATTCGCGGTGTGCTGGGGCCTCTGGTGATCGACCTGCTGGAGTCCGGTGTGGATGTGGTGCTGGATTTTCCTGCCAATACCATTGCCGGCCGTGAATGGTTGCTCGGCCTGGCAGAAACCGCGCGTGTGCCGCACTGCCTGCATTATCTCGCTGTGGACGACGACACCTGCCGTGCGCGCCTGCATGTACGCAACCAGCTTGCCGAGCATGACTTTGCCGCATCGGATGCCGAGTTTGATCTGATCACCACCTACTTTCGTTCACCGGATGCAGACGAGGGGCTGGTGATTGTTACTTACCCCCGGCCTCTTGCATGATCCAGTGCATAAATGCCCTGACCTCATCCCGTTGCATTGCCTCCACCCGCGTTACGGCGTAGTAGGCAAAGCGCGCCGGCCAGGGCTTGTCCATGACTTTTACCAGACGGCCTGCAGCGATTTCTTCGGTTGCGTACTCCTGGGGCACCAAGGCCAGCCCCTGGCCTGCTTCGGCTGCGCGGATCAATAAAAAATCGTCCTCAAAAGCAGTCCCGCGCTCGGCGCGCGGGTCTTTGCCCACGCCATGGGCGCTGAGCCACAACAGCCAGTCGGCACGGTCAGCGTCATGCAGCAGGGGGAAGTCGAGGCAGTCCTGCGGCTGTGCCGGCCCCGGGTTGCCAGCCAGCAGGGCGGGGCTGGCGACGGGGATCAGTACAGGTGCCATCAAACGGGTCACGTGCAGGCCGGGATAGAACCCAAGCCCATGGCGCAAGGCAATATCGACACGCCCGCGGTGCATGTCCACCAGCGCGGAAGTGGCCTCCACCCGCACCTCGATATCCGGGTGCAGGCGGTTGAATCGTCCCAGGCGCGGCACCAGCCATGAGGCGGCAAAGGTTGCCACCGTACTGATCGTCAGGGTCTGGCGAGTCGTACTTTCGTGCAGTGACTGCATGGCTTTTTCGATTGCCCCGAAGGCTTGCTGCAGGGTGGGGTGCACAGATGCGCCAGCCTCTGTAAGCCGCAAGCCGCAAGCCGCTGCGTTCGCGGGTAAACAGCGGCATGCCGACCCGGTCTTCCAGCAGGCGGATCTGCTGGCTGACGGCACCTGAGGTGACATTCAGCGTTTGCGCGGCCGCCTTGATGCTGCCTTGCTGGCCTACTTCGACAAATGCTCGCAAGGCGAGAAGGGGCAGTGAAGCTGCCATAGGCTTTAGTTTTCCTGAATCTGGTGTGCAGAAATGATCGTTTCCGCTGACACACAGCGAAAGCGATGATGTTCCGAGTTTAGAGATGCTGTGCAAGTTTAGTAAAACTATATCTAACCGGACGCCCTGCATGAACCCCATGATCACGTTGTATACCGACAGCTCGCCCAATGGTTTCAAGATCACCATTGCCCTGGAGGAACTCGGTTTAACCTACCACCTGCGGCACGTAAACATTGACCAGGGCGAGAACCGCAGCCCGGCGTTTTTGCGCCTCAATCCGCACGGGCGTATCCCGGTGCTGGTCGACGAAAGCAGTGGCATCACATTGTTTGAATCGGCAGCCATCCTCCTGTATCTGGCTGATATCAGTGGTCAGCTCTTGCCCGTCGAACCCGCCAAACGCTGGGAAGCCATCCAGTGGCTGATGTTTCATGCTGCCAGCGTGGGGCCTGTGATGGGCCAGCGCGTTCACTTCGAGCTGTTTGCCGCAGACAAAATTCCCCAGGCCATTTCGCGCTATCGGCGCTTGATGGATGAAGCCTTTACCACCCTGGACAACCGCCTGGCCGAGCACCCCTATCTGGCCGGTGACGAGTACTCGATTGCCGATATTGCCCAGTTTGGCTGGACCCATATCGCGCAAGTCATCGATTTCGATTTCAGCGCCTATAAGCACCTGAGCGCCTGGTACCAGCGCATTGGCACCAGACCCGCCGTGCAGCGCGGTATCGCTCTGCCTACTCGCGCCACCGGCGCTTGAACCAGGGGATCAATATGAACACTACAGATCAGGTCACAGGCCAGTCGTCGCCCGCATTTGCCAGCCACCGCGGTTATCGGCGCATGTTCGCGGCCAATCAGCTGACCCTCGGGATTTTTCTGCCATTGCGCTTTTACAAGGGCGACATGGCGGTACTGGCCGGGCAGGCCGAGCGGGTTCGCGACATCGACCGATATGGTTTTGCCGCAGTCTGGGTGCGCGACGTACCGCTGTTCGATCCTGCCTTCGGTGATGCGGGGCAAGTATTCGATCCCTTTACCTACCTGGCGTTTCTGGCGGCTCACACCCGCACAATTGCGCTGGCAACCGGCAGTGCAATCTTTTCGTTGCGCCATCCCATTGATCTGGCCAAGGCCAGCGCCACCATCGATCAGTTGTCGAACGGGCGCCTGGTCATGGGGATCGCCTCGGGAGACCGGGCCATTGAGTTTCCCGCCTATGGTCTGGAGCACGCCCGGCGGGGTGAGCGGTTTGCCCAGAGCGTGACGTATTTCCGCCAACTGATGCAGGCCCGTGCGCCGGTTATCGATTCGGCACTGGGGCACATGGCCGGAGCCGAATTTCTGCCCCGGCCCGTGGCGGGAGCCATCCCCCTGATGGTCACCGGTTCATCCCGTCAGTCACTGGCCTGGATTGGCGAGCATGCCGATGGCTGGCTGACCTTTCCCGAATCGACCCACGACCGCGCAGGGCCGCAACGCCTGGGCGAAAAGATCCGGGCCTGGCGCCAGTTGATCCCGGACGGCGGGTTCAGGCCGCACATGACCAATGAATGGCTCGACCTGGTTGATGATCCCGATTATCCCCGCACCTCTTTACAGGGCGGTTATGTGTTGCGCACCGGGCGCAATGGCCTGATTGACCTGCTGGGTGAATGGCAAGCAGCAGGGGTCAACCATGCGGCCCTGGGTATCCAGTTTTCGGCGCGGCCTGCGGCAGAGGTCATACAGGAGCTGGCAGAGCACGTGTTGCCGCATTTTCCTTCCCATCAGGGGCCGGGGCGTGTCGGGCCAGCATGGTGAAGGCACCTGTCAGGCCACTGCCTTGATCTCAACAACCGGGTCACTGCGCGTGCGTGACACACTCAGGCCCAGCAGCCCGCCGAGCACCAGCGCGGCGGCCATAAAGTACATTGCCGCCTGGGTGTTGCCGGTCAACTGCGTCAACCAGCCGACCACAATGGTGCTGAAAAATCCGGCGACATTGCCCAGGGAGTTGATCAGCGCGATCCCCGCAGCGGCGGCTGCACCGCCCACCACCGCGGTAGGCATGCCCCAGAACACCGGCAAGCTGCTGATCATAGCTGCTGTGCCGACGGTCAGGCCGATCATTGACAGCCACAGGCTGGCGCCGAACAGGGTGCCAAATACCACCCCGCCAGCGCCGATAAAGGCGCAGATTGCCAGGTGCCAGCGATACTCGCGAACACGGTCGCTGCTGCGTCCCACCAGCACCATGCTCACCGCGGCCACGGAATAGGGAATAGCACTCAACACGCCAATGGCCCAGGGTTCGGCGACACCGCTGTTGCGGATAATGGTCGGCATCCAGAAACTGATCACGTACTGGCCCAGCACCAGGCAAAAGTACACCGCCCCCAGCAGCCAGATTTTCGGGTTGAGCAGACCATCGCGTACGGAGTGGTGGGATTTGGCACGGGTTTCGCGATCCAGCGCCGCCTGCATGCCGCGTTTTTCTTCGGCGCTGAGCCAGCGGGCGTCGGCAATCCGGTCGCGCAGCAGAAAGAACACGGCGGCGCCCAGGGCCACCGCCGGCAAGCCTTCGATCACGAACAGCCATTGCCAGCCGGCGTACCCTGCCACGCCATCGAGGGTTTGCATGATCAAGCCGGAAATCAGCGAGCCCAGCATGCTGGAGATCGGCAGGGCGGCGATAAACAGTGAAATCATCACGCCCCGGCGATGGCTCGGAAACCAGGTGGTGAGATAGAAAATAATCCCCGGGAAAAAGCCTGCTTCGGCAATGCCGATCAAAAAGCGCAGCAGGTAGAAGCTCATGGGGGTTTCGACAAACATCATGGCCGCTGACAACAGGCCCCAGGTCATCATGATCCGCGCGATCCAGCGCCGGGCGCCAAACCTGTGCAGGGCGATATTGCTGGGGATTTCGAACATCAGGTAACCGACAAAAAACACCCCGGCACCGAGCCCGTACACCGCCTCGCTGAACTTGAGGTCATCAAGCATCTGCAGTTTGGCAAAGCCCACATTGACCCGGTCCAGGTAGGCGACCAGATAACAGACCATCAGCAACGGAATGACTCGCCAGGCGGTTTTGCGGTAGGCCGAATGCAGTGCATGGTCCGGCATGTCAGCAGGGGGTGGCGGTAGGGTGTTCATCTGGAGCCTCTTTTTTGTTGTTGTAGGGGCAGGTGTGCAATCACCGATCAGCGCGCACGGCCTCCCGGCCATTCGCCGCACGCGCACATGGCGTGCACGACTTCGCGGATCAACTCACTGATCAGGGTTTTAAGATGGCTGGCGGGCATCGAAGCGCAACTGCAGATACCCAGGGTTCGGGTCAAGCCGTCAGCGGCAATGCGGTGGGCCACCAGCCGACCGTCATCGATTTCACGCACGGCCAGGTTCAACGGCATGATGGTGTGACCGATACCGGCCTCGACCGCGCTTTTGAGGATATGCACGGAGTTGACCTCCATGACGATTTCGCCCACGGCCAGCCCGTGCTGTTTTACCGCGTGCTCGACCAGCGTGCGGGTGCAGTGACCGTGGGCCTGACTGGGAAATACCAGCGGCCGGGCCAGCGCCTGCGCCAGGCAAACCTCACCGGCAGCGGGGGCGTCGGCGGCATCGGCACGGTGGATCAGGTAAAAATCTTCTTCGATCAATGCGCTGAACAACACTTGCGGGGGCAGGTCGATGGCGCTGAACAGGGCCAGGTCAATGCGCCCGTGCAGTAACTGGTCCATGACGTTGCCGGTCAGCTCTTCGTTGAGATGGAATGCCACCTGCGGGTAACGGGCGGCCACGGCGCGCATCAGCGGCATGGCAAGGAGGGTGGCGACGCTTTGCGGCAGCGCCACGATAATCGAGCCACTGACCGAGTCGGGGCTGCTGCTGACGGCAGCCCGGGCATCGCTCAGATGCTTGAGCATGCCCTGGGCGTATTCGTAGAAGACCTTGCCGGCCTCGCTGGCGACTACGCCGTTGTGGCTGCGATGGAACAGCTGAACCCCCAGATCGTCCTCCAGCGCCGACATCTGCTTGCTCAAGGCCGATTGCGCCACATGCACCTGGCGGGCGGCTTTGGACAGGCTGCCGCAATCGATCACGGCGACAAAGTATTTGATCTGGCGGATTTCCATTGCGGTGCTTCCTGCAGGACTCGGATATGCGGGCCGGTGATGGTACCGCGGGTCAGCCTGCAGAGCGCCCTCGAGGGAATATCTTGCCGGGGTTCATCAGCTGTTTCGGGTCGAGCGCCGCCTTGATCGACTGCATGACGTCCACGGCGTTTTGCCCGTGTTCAACGGCCATGAAGTGCTGTTTGGTCAAGCCGATGCCGTGCTCGCCGGTGCAACTGCCCTGCAGGGCAATGGCCCGCTCGGCCAGGCGATGGGCCACGCCTTCGGCGCGTTCGATTTCGTCGGGGTTGTGCGGGTCGACCAGGATCACGGCATGGAAGTTACCATCGCCCACATGACCGAAAATCGGTGCGAGAAAGCCGTTTTGCGCAAGGTCCGCTGCCGTCGCTTCAATGCACTCGGCCAGTCGTGAAATCGGTACTACGGCATCGGTGGTCAGGGCGCGGCAACCGGGGCGCAGGGCGAGGGCGGCGAAGTAGCCGTCATGCCGGGCCTGCCACAGACGGCTGCGATCCTCCGGATGCACAGCCCACTCGAAGTCCATGCCCTGATGTTCATCGGCAACCATGCGCACGGTCTCGATCTGTTCTTTCACGCCGGCTTCAGAGCCATGCAGTTCAAAGAGCAGCGACGGCGCCTCGCGCAACTGCGTGCTGCTGTAGGCGTTGAGGGCGCGCATGGTCAAGGCATCGAGCAGTTCAATGCGGGCGACCGGCACACCGAGCTGGATGATCTGGATCACGGCGCGTACGGCCAGATCCACGCTGGGAAAGCGGCACACGGCAGCTGAAATGGCTTCAGGAATCGGGTGCAACTTGACGGTCAGTTCGGCGATGGTCGCCAGCGTCCCGCCCGAGCCGACCAGTAAATGGGTCAAGTCATAGCCGGCGGAAGACTTGCGCGCCCGCCCGCCGGTGTTGATCACCCGGCCGTCGGCCAACACCGCCGTCATGGCCAGTACGTTTTCGCGCATGGTGCCGTAGCGCACGGCGTTGGTCCCGGAAGCACGGGTCGCCGCCATGCCGCCCAGTGACGCATCGGCCCCGGGGTCGATAGGGAAAAACAGCCCGGTGCCGTGCAACGCTGCATTCAACTGTTTGCGGGTCACCCCCGGTTGTACAGTGGCGTCCATATCGTCAACGCGAATGGCAAGCACCTGGTTCATGCCCGAGACATCAATGCTGACGCCACCGTGGGAGGCTTGCAGCCAGCCTTCCAGCGAGGTGCCGCTGCCATAGGCGATCATCGGCGTATCGTGGCGATAACAGGCGCTGCTGATACTGACGATATCCTCAAGGCTGTTGGCATAGGCCACGGCATCCGGCGGCATGGGGTCTAGTGCGGAAATATCGCTGCCGTGGTGCTCGCGCACGCTGGCCGAGGTGGAGAAGCGGGTGCCGAGCAATTGGCCCAGCTCCTCGCGCAATGATTCGGCCAGGGGCGGGTGTTCGCAGGCAGCAGGATGGGTCATCAGACAATCTCCGGTTGTTGTGCACCGCGTAAAACGGGCGGCATTATCAGGGAGTTATGACTTATCTTAGGCAGCCTTGGGTACACACTCGTAGTGCTGAATTCAGATGGATCCATCTGTTTTTGAGATGGTCTGTGACAGGCGTAATGATCAAGAAGGAACTTGAGTTGAGTGACTGGGAAGCCTATTACCAGGCAAGTGAACAGCGCGGGCAATCGCCCTTGCTGAGTAGGGCCTTGAACCTGATCAGCGCGAATGAGGGTTCACGTCAGGCCGGGGACCTGGGTTGTGGGGCCGGAATGGAAACCCGGCAATTGCTGGCCGCAGGCTGGGACGTACTGGCCATTGACCGCGAAGCCGGCGCCATTGCGCGAATATCTGCATTGTCACAAGGTGTCAGCGGTGGGCGGCTGGCGACCCTGGCCTGCGATTTTGAACAGCTGACGCAGTTACCTGCATCCAGATTGATCCATGCCGGTCTCGCCTTGCCGTTCTGTCGGCCAGAATATTTTGAGACCCTTTGGCGGCTTGTTACTGCGGCGCTTGAACCGGGTGGTGTATTTGTCGGCCATCTGTTTGGCGAACGGCACGGCTGGGCGGCACTTGCCCATATGACCTTTCAGACCGAAGCGCAGGCGCGCTTGCTGTGCGGTAATCTTGAGCTGCATCTGTTGCGCGAATTCGAGCAACCGGGTGCCAGTTTGCAGGGGGACATCGCCTGGCACCGCTTCGATATCATTGCCAGCAAGCCGCAAGGCGACGATAAATACCGTACTGAACAAAGGAGCCTGTGATGAAGGGAAGTTGCGCCTGCGGTGCCGTTGGCTATGAAATTGATCGTATCGACCTGCCTGTAAGCCATTGTCATTGCCAGTCGTGCCGCAAAACCCATGCTGCTGCGTTTGTCACCACGGCCGGTGTTTTGCGTGAGCACTTCCATTGGACGAGGGGGCAGGAAAAGCTCAGCAACTACGAGTCTTCCCCCGGCAAGCTGCGGCGCTTTTGCTCGCTGTGCGGTTGTCACCTTGTGGCTGAACGTGACACAGCCGCGGCTGTGATTGTTCGTGTTGCGACCCTGGAAGAGGACCCGGGCGATCGCCCGCAATACCATATCTGGGCTGAGCATGATGTCCCATGGCTTGAACATGAAGACCTTGCGGTCTACCCGCAATGGCAGCCGGGGCGCTAGGGCTTCAGTGGCATTATTTAACTTTTATCAGGGAGATAACCGTTAGTGACCCGTGCATCTGTGCATACCCTGCGTCCGCTGCCCGAGCTTGATTACCATGACAGCAGATCGGTGCTGCTGCCTGTGCAGATCACGGCGCTGCAAGCCTGGAACCTGATGACAGCCGGGCAGGGGCCGCTGATGCGCCTGGCGTTTCGAACCCGAGACGGGATTTCTTCGTTATTTGGCGTAAAGCGCATTGGCGGTTTCTCCGGTACCCGGCGCGAGGCCGTGCAGGCAGGTGACTATCTGGATTTCTTTCTGGTAGAGCACAGCGCCCCCGAGGTATTGGTGCTGACCGAGCGTGACCGGCATCTGGATGTGATGACCTGTGTGTCGATGGCTGATCGGGTACTGACAATCACCTCCTCTGTGGTCACCCATAACACCTTTGGCCGTCTGTATATGCTGCCGGTGGGGCCGGCGCACAAACTTATTGTCAACAGCTACCTCAAGCGCCTGAAGCGCAAGCTGCAAGGGATGGAGCCCTGAATTTATGAACATAGCCATAAGACTTGCCAATCAGGCAGATATCCCGACAATTTTTGTCATCCGTACCCGCGTCAGGAAGAACCCTCTTTCTCACCAACAGTTAACTGAAATGGGCATTACCCCCGACGCCATAGGCCAGGCGATGGAAGCCGCTCCCTGTATCTGGGTGGCCGAGGTCGAGGGTGTTACGGTGGGGTTTGCCATGGCCGATGCCGAGGATGGCTGTGTCTTTGCCGTATTTGTCCTGGCCGAATTCGAGGGGCTCGGGCTGGGTCGCAGACTGATGGCGAGGGTCGAGGCGTTTCTGTTTCAGCATCACCCCACGATTTGGCTGGAGACCGCTGAAAACAGCCGTGCCAGCGGTTTTTATCGGCACCTTGGCTGGCAGGCGGTGGCGAATTTGCCTGAAGGTGATATTCGCTTTGAAAAATCACGGACGTAGCAGGGAAGGGTATGCACATTCGATTGACGCAAGCCAGTGACTGGATGCTGTTGAAGCAGGTTCGCCTGGCAGCGCTTCTGGAGGCCCCGACGGCATTTGGCGTGAGCTATCAAACGGCGGCCAGTTACACCGACGAGCAGTGGCAAGAGCGCGCTGATTCAGGGGCGGGGACGCAATTCTGGCTGGCCATCGAGGACAGCAAGGCGGTGGGCATGATCGGTGCCGGGGTGAGCGAAAACCGGCGCTATAACTTGATCGGCATGTGGATCGAGCCCGGCGTGCGCGGCGCCGATGTGGCCGCCCGGCTGGTTGGCGCAGTCAAGGCCCGGGCGCTGCAGGGCGGGCATGAGTACGTTTATCTCGAGGTAGCCCCGGACAACGCAAGAGCTGCCAGCTTCTACCTGAAGCAAGGGTTCAGGTTCAGGGATGAATGGGAACCCTTGGCAAGTCATCCCTCTATCAGGTTGCAGACGATGTGCTGGGTTGTGACTCCAGACAGCCCCTGAAATCGGCTACACACTCCTCTCGTCGAAATATCTGTCAGAAAAATTGACCAGAATGATCCTACGCATTTTACTGTATGTTCATACAGTTATCGTAAGGCGTGCGTCATGAGCTTCACTTCCCTGGGTCCCATTGCTGAAGATGGCGTTCGCCTGCCACTTTGCTCCTTCAAAGTCCCCGCGGGGTTTCCGTCACCGGCGGCGGATCATATCGAGAAGGAAATTTCCCTCGATGAACTGCTCGGTATCCGTGCGCCCCATGTGTATCTGGTGCGCATCGACGGCGACAGCATGCAGGGAGTGGGGATTTTTTCCGGGGATCTGGCGGTGGTGGACCGTGCTATCGAGCCCGGGCATGGCCATGTGGTGGTGGCGCTGCTCAATAACGAGCCGATATGCAAACGCCTGTGCCTGCGTGGCAAGAGCGTTGTGCTGCAATCCGAAAACCCGAAGTATCCGGACCGGTATGTACTCGAAGGTGATGAACTGACAGTCTGGGGCGTGATTACCTATACCGTGCGCAGCCATGGCCACTAAGCCTGCGCCGGTTTTTGCCCTGATCGATTGCAACAGTTTTTACGCCAGCTGTGAGCGTGTGTTCAGGCCCGACCTGGCCAAGGTGCCCATTGTGGTGCTGAGCAACAACGATCTGAGGGGTGGGAATCGTTAGTAAATCCTGTAGAGTCCGCGCCACCTTCTGAACCCCTCTGGAACAGCAGTTTCCAGGCTTCATAAGGCAATCCATTGGAAGTGTTTTAGGGCAGCGGCATGAGGCTGGTATTCGCAACAAAAGACCTAGCATTAGCAGGTCGATCCTTTGAAGGCTTTCCGTTGCTGATTGGGTCAGAGGGATGGCCAGTCGAGCCAGCTCAATCCTTCCTTTGGCACACGCTTATCGAGTCAGGTGAGGCCCTAAGCGATTTGACTTGGGAAGCCTATGGACGGCGTCTGTACGATTACTTTGCCTTTCTGGAAGCCAATGGATTGGGCTGGGACGAGGAAAGCCCGGCTCACGGTCTGAGTGCTCTGTCGAGGTACAGGGATTGGTCGAGCGGAGAATTAGCACTTGATCCCGGCACGGTGAACAATCGTCTGGCCTTGATCGTGAGGTTCTACCGATGGGCTAAGCAGCGCAACCTGATAACTGTGCTGCCCTTCGGTGAGAAAAGGGTAAGAGCTGCCCAACATTCCGGTCTTCTCAGTCATATCGCTCGGCCCGGAGCCGAGAGCACGAAAGTTTCGGTGATGGTTCGCGACCGAAAGCGCTTGACCAAATTCCTGACCAAGGATCAAGTCAAGGTATGCCTTGCCCTGGATACCGATCCAAGCCACCAGATATTGTTCCACCTCATGGTGCGTACCGGCCTTCGCTCCTGTGAAGCGAGGTCTTTTCCTCTCAAATATGTGTTCAACCCCAGGTTGAAGAAGGGACTGCGCCCAGGGCAAATGATCAGTGTTGCTCTTGATCCTTCAGACATGCATATCAAGTACGACCGACCTAGAACTATCGACGTGCCATGGTCGTTGATGGAGAGCATGTGGTCTTACTCCCTTCACCAACGAGAGGTTCGTAAGTCCAATGGTGATGGACGTGTTACCGCGCTGCTGCTGACTAATGAAGGCAGGCATTATTCAAAAGATTCCGTAGTGGACGTTATGAAGTCCTATGAAAGAAAGTGCGGTTTCTATGTTCGGGCCCACATGCTACGCCACACCTATGGGACTTATACCTTGCTTGCTCTTCGAAAAAGCAAAGAGTTTGAAGGTGAGCCATTGTTGTATGTCCGAGATAGGCTGGGGCATTCAGATGTGCAAACAACTATGATCTATTTGCATCTCATAAACCAGCTTGAAGCCCAATCCGTCCTTGCTCACGAGGACGAAATTGACATGATGTTTATGACTGATTCGGTTTCGCGTATCTGAGGTAGCACCATTGGCTCGGCAAAAAAGCTACAAGGCGGTTATGCGGTCGGTTACAAAAGGATTCGAGGCTGTCGAAGATGATATCAAGATTGACCTGCCGAGAAATCCGAGAAACCACAGGCAACTCGATCATACGAAATATTTAGGCTTGGGCTTCGACGCTTGGGCAATTCAAAGTCTTCACGTTATCAAAGCTTTGCTACAAGGAGGAAACTTCTCAGTGACGACCTTGATTGGTTACTCTACGAACGGGCTGAGATTTTTTATAAATTTCTTGAGTGGAGGTTCGGTCAAGTCGCCACCTGCAACGCCAAACAGTCTTACCAAACGCCACTTGGAGCGATACGTCTCTTGGCTGAGGCTAAAATACCCTAACGGCTCGACAGCCAAGAATTACTATACTAGCTTCAAGTCGTTAGTTGTTGTTTTGGCTGAATATGGATTTATTGAAGTCAATCTTGACGATCTTTTGCCCCTCAATCCATTTCCTAATAATGCGCAGAGCACTAAAGATGCAGATCCGCTCACCTTGGGTGAAATGCAAAGGCTGATTGGCGCTTTGAAGTCAGATCTTATTGCCATCCATAAGGGTGCATTCCTTGGAAATGGCGCGGAGGCGATGGCTGTATTGCTACTAATTACTGCGGCAAGATCTGGAATCAATACTACGCCGCTCTTGGAGATGAAGAGGGATGCCCTACAGCCTCACCCATTTATTCCTAATCTCAGGTTGATTACTACCGTCAAACGTCGAGGTAAAGGCGCACAGAGCAAAACAATCCGTCAGACTAATCTGCTAGATGAGTACAGTGCTATTCCCCTGGATGGGGTGGCAGTCCTCAATAAGGCGCTGGAGATTTCTAAGCCACTCGTAGCACTGGCACCTGATGAAATATCTTCATGTGTGTGGTTATATCGCTCGGGCCAGCCTGGCCGCTCGAACGACATCGTTACCCTTACACCCGGTGCTTTACATGTCACGGCAAAAAGCATTTGTGAGCGTCATGCGCTTCAGGATGATCAAGGCAATCGGCTAAATGTCACGCTTAGTCGGCTGCGAAAGACTATGGAAAGCCGTTTGTGGAAACTGAGTGGTGGCGACATTATAGAAGTTTCCTCCGTTATGGGTCATACCCCTGGTGTCGCCGATAATCACTATTTGAAAATCAACGATGAGATCAAGGTCGACGGGGCGACATTTGTTGGGGAGGCTTTTCCGGACAAACTACGTGGCATAAACGTTATACCAACCCCACCAGGCGGCTGCAAAGATAGCCTTTACGGTAGTCTGGCACCAAAGGATGGCGTCAATCATTGTTCTGAATTCATCCACTGCCTCGGTTGCCCTAGCTATGCAATTGTAGGCACCTTGGAGGACTTATACCGGCTGTTCAGCTACCAACAATTCTTGTATGCAGAAGTCGAATACTTTCTCACGGACGAGTGGGGCGCATGGCGCAAGCGTCAGTTTGACTATATTCGATTGATAGATGATTTCACCCAGAAGTTTGATCTTGCATTGGTTTCGCAAGCAAGGGCTCAAGCTGAGTCATCTCCGCACTTGTTCTGGGCTAAAAAAATCGAGTTCATGAAGAAAAAATTGGGCGGCGAAATTTGAGCATAAGAACCTCGAATGCGGTGTTAAAGGCATATGATGTCCTCATCGCACAGCCAGTTTCAGCGAATGGCCTAAGTCCCGCAGAGCGGGATGCAATCGTGATCAGCGCTATCGTTAATGAAGATGGAGAAACCTTCATTCTTAGCAGGTTTGGCGATGCACAGTGGGATCTTCGCCCGTTTTTTGATCAGGCCAATGTTGCTCATTCTTATAAATTCATCAACTGGGATATGGGCATGCCTCGGGAGCTTATTGATGACTGCAAAGCTGTTGCTTATGCTTGGTTTAAAAGAGGAATGCCTAGATCCAAACCTCCTATCGCACGGGGCATTACTACTTTCGCCGTCGTCAGCGTGATGCCTTTTGTTCGCTGGTTAAACAATCTAGGAGTTTCAAGCTTTGCAGATGTCCGTCCGATCCATGTCAGCAATTACGTTCATCATTGCAAATATGAATTGAAGTTAAGGCCTCTCCCGCTGTATGGGCGATTACGGGTTATTGATTTTCTTTGGGTGTTTTCTGCCGACACGATGTTTCCCATTCAGAGTTATCCTTGGGGTAATTCGACATTGTGGCGGATTTGTGGGGTCGCGAATGTAAAAGGATTGGGTGCTGCCACTAAAAACGTCGGGCGAACAGATATCATTCCTCATGATGAACAATCTAGGATTTTCAACTATTGCGAAAGCATTGTCCGGGAGATGAAGGCCGAATTGGCAGCCAATGGTATTGGATATCATCCTAGTGATGAACGGATGGCAATTCGTTGCAGAGATGCTGTTCTGTATATAGTTTCAATCACTAGCGGCATGCGCAATGACGAGGCAATTGGAATTGAAGTTGGCGCTTGGCGCAAAGAGTTAAGAAATGGGATTAATTTTTGCTGGGTGACCACAATCGAGCACAAGACAGGTAAAGGCCAGGTCGAATATCTTGTGCCAGAACTGACGATTGAAGCTTTAAGTCTTTTGGCAAAATATTCAGTACCCATCAGAAAAGAGCTGGATGAAGAGATTAGACAGCTTGCAAGCAATCGGGATTTTTCGTATTCAACTGAACATCTCCTTAGGCTCGAAAAAGCCCGAAAAGACGCGAATAAACTATTTTTGGGACGAAACACACAAGGAGGAAAAGTTCAGGAAAGCCATCATGTTGAGGCTCTCAGCGGGCAAGCATCCAATGCTGCGTTTGACCGTATAGCTAAAGCCGCTGGAAGCGATTGGCCGTTGAGGACGCATCAATGCAGGCGAACATATGCAAGATGCTTTGTAGAATCCCGTATGGGCCGCACTTCATTGATCTACCTCAAATGGCAGTTCAAACACAGCAGCATGAGTATGACCCAACTCTATGCATCCAATCCGCAGCAAGACCTGACTCTCTTTGATGAGATCTTCCAGCAGATGACAGAGTTTAAAATTGACCTGATCGAATCATGGCTCGATGATCAGCCACTGGCAGGGGGCGCTGGCGAAAAGATTGTGGAATTGCGGGCAATTCCAATCAAGGATAGAGCTGCTTTGCTTGCCCAGACCGCCCCACATGCCAACATTCGTGCGACTGGACACGGCTGGTGCATCGCCACAGAGCGGGGCTGCGGAGGTGCTGGTCTATACGAAGCCACACGGTGTCCAGGGTGCAAAAATTCGGTGATCGATGAAGTCTTCGCCAGCACTTGGCAGGACATCTACATTCAACAGCGAGAGCTGATAAAAATTGAGGATGCAGGCCCGGCTGTTAGGCAGCGCGCAGAACGCGACTTGCAGGTTGCACTAGATGTAATTACCAGCCTTGGCCTTTCTCCAGTTGAGGAAATGGAGGAGGCGGCAAATGACTAGACAGGCGGTGGGCCCTGACTCTCCTATTCGCTCCAGGTCGAAGACACTCGCCGCGCTCAACAAGGTCGTCGACGATCTCATTGCTGGTGACGAAAAGCTTTCCATCACATCCGTTGCCCGTGCCGCAGGTGTGACTCCGGGACTCATCCATAACACTTACCCAAGCATAGCGGAAAGGATTCGCAACATCGCTGGCAAGTCGGTGCGAGCCCAGCGAGACTCTAAGCATCAAGCGTTGATGAGCGAGAAAGAAAAGAACAGGTTGCTCCGTGCAGAGAATGATCAGCTTTTAGCGGAGGTAGCTCGGCTGGCTTCGGTTAACCAGCGACTAATATTCGAGATGATTCAGCTGAAGGCGGTTGCCAACGGTAAGGTCACCGCACTCCCTCTGAAACCAGGGCCCAACTAGGCCCTGATGGGGAGCCCACTGAATTCGGCAAAAATCGTAGACCAACACTTCAAGCGCCACGATCACGCCCGACTGTAGTTTATTGACCGGTTAATCTGACTCCTGAGTAAAGCGATAGAACAGGTTCGGCTCGCTGACCACGTACAAATAGCCTTCATCGTCGATGGTTACGCCTTCGGCCTGGGGTATGCCTTTGAGCAAACCAGCAAAACCTCTCGCCAGGGAGCGGAAACTCACCACCTTGCCTTCATCAGTCATTTCAATCAGCAGTTTCGACTCGTCGCTGAGCAATATCAGATGGCCGCTCTGTTGATCGAAGACGACTGAAGACAGGTCAGTCGCAAACACCTTGTCTTTTACCAGGCTGGACAGGTCACGCACGTGCAGGGAAAAGCCTCCGGCCAGGCTGGCACGAAGGCCGCTCACTTCCAGCAATTGGCGAGGATCTCGCTCCTTGGTCACAAACAGGCGGTCGCCTTTCAGGTCGTAGGCGAGCCCTTCAAGGCCTTTGTTGTCTTCCTTGCCAAGCGCCAGGGTCAGCACTGGATACTGGTCTCGGCTCAATGGTCGATCAGGAGAAAGTTTACCGTCTTCGGCGATGGGGACATCCACGACAACCAGGCTCTGCCGGCGCTCTTCGACGATTACCAGCTGGCCGTTGCCGGCATAGGACACCGCCTCCACATCGTGGAAACCGTCCAGGCTATAGCGCCTTTCAACATCACCGTCACGACTAAGGGCCAATAGTTCGTTTGGGCCGTTGGTGACCGCCCACAGCAGGTTTAGGTCAGGGTCAAAGGTCAGACCCGAAAGATTGTTGTCCACACCAGGAACCGTCTTAGCATCCAGCTCAACCCGATAGCCAGGCAGCCACACAGAGCGCTCCTGCCAATCGTCAGTGTGCCAGTTGGTCTTGATCCAGAAGTACAAACGATCATCAAGGTGATGGGTGCGGACTTGGAATACAGTAAGCAATACAAGGCACAGCAGTGCCCAAATCCAGGCGCTTGTTTTCCGTGTTCGGCCCAGCCAGTTTTTTGCCAACAAATACATTCGGAACCTCGTTAATCGGAGCTGACGCCACGAGCTGTCATGGGTTTCAACCCGACTCGACGCGGCTGGCACAGGTGATGCACAGCGGCGTGGCCGGATCGAATTCCAAGCGGCCCGAGGCGATCAACTCGCCGCATTGGTTACACCAGCCATACTCGCCCTCGTGCCAACGCTTGAGGGCCAGCTGGAGGCGGACGCGTTCATGCTGCGCCCGACTACGGATGGCATCGTTCATCGCTTGCTGCTGGAGTGCGTCCATCCTCGACAGACGCCCTACCTTGCTTTGATCCAGCTCCACCGATTGCGAGCGAGACTCAGCGTCTTCCAGCAACCGATCCAGCTCGGCAGCCCGCTGTTCCAGTAGGGTCTTGAAATGGGCAAGATCGAGGGCGTCGTCCATGGCCGTTAGCGCAGCAGCAACAGTGGGCCAGTGGTGGTGCGCAGCATGCTGGTCGTGGTGCTGCCGACCAGAAACTGACGGATGCGCGAATGACCGTAGGCCCCCATCACCAGCAGGTCGATGCCGTGCTCTTTCTGATAGGCGTGCAGGGTAGGCTCTATCTCGCCGTTGCGGGTCTCGGCACGAACACTGAATCCGGCATTGATCAGCACTTTCTGCGCCCAGTCCAGCTGTGCGGACGCTTCATCGCTTACGGGGCCAACCATGACCAGGTGGATCGGCAACCCCTTCAGCAGCGGGCTGGCTGCCAGCATCTCCACACCCTTGCGGGTAGTAGCGCCGCCATCGAATGCCAGCATCGCGCTCTGCGGCTTTTGGAAGTTGGCCGGGGTGACTAGGATTGGCCGGTGCATGATACGAATCACGCTCTCCAGCTGGCTTCCAACATGCTGACTCAGACCGCCACTAGACTCGCCCTGGCGACCGATGACCAGCAGGCGCGTTTCGGTTTGCAGCTCTTGCAGGCTTTCCAGCAGATCGCCATGGCGTTGCTTGGACTCAGGGGCGGCGACACCATCCTTCATGGCCCGCTCTTTCGCGGCCGCTAACATGATCCGCCCCTGCTCCAGGGCCAACTTGCCGCGCTGTTCATCCAGGGAAGCAAGCTCATCGAGCAGATGCTCGCGGCTGCCAAGGCCGATATTGCCACTCAGATCGGCCGTAACCGGGTACTGGCGCTGATCAAGCACATGCAGGAAGGTCAGCGGGGCTTCCAGGCTTAGACTGGCCCAGGCCGCGTAGTCGCACACAGCTGAAGCCGAGGTGGAACCGTCGATACAGGCAATTACGTGGGTCATCGTTGTTCTCCTTCTTAGTGGCCCATGAGTTGATCAATGGCGTCGGGTTTATCGTGAACGCCAAAGCGATCCACGATAGTGGCGCTGGCCTCGTTGAGGCCCAGCACTTCGACTTCAGTGCCTTCACGGCGGAACTTAATGACTACCTTGTCCAGGGCTGCAACGGCGGTGATATCCCAGAAGTGGGCACGATTCAGGTCGATGGTTACCTTGCCCAGCGCTTCCTTGAAGTCAAAGGCAGCGACGAACTTGTCCGCCGAGCTGAAGAACACCTGGCCGGTAACGTCGTAGCTACGATGCTCGCCGGCTTCGTCCAGCGAGGAACTGATATGCATGTAATGGCCAACCTTGTTGGCGAAGAACATCGCGGCCAGCAGCACGCCGGCCAACACGCCGAAGGCCAGGTTATGAGTCGCCACCACTACCACCACAGTGACGACCATGACGATGTTGGTCGACAACGGGTGCTTCTTCAGGTTGCGCAGCGAATCCCAACTGAAGGTGCCGATGGATACCATGATCATTACGGCTACCAGGGCAGCCATTGGGATCTGCTTCAGCCAATCGCCGAGGAATACCACCATCAGTAGCAGGAATACGCCTGCGGCCAGGGAGGACAGACGAGAACGACCGCCGGATTTAACGTTGATGATCGACTGACCAATCATCGCGCAACCGGCCATACCGCCGATTAGACCCGAAGCAATGTTGGCCACGCCCTGACCCTTGCACTCGCGGTTCTTGTCACTGGAGGTGTCGGTCAGGTCGTCGACAATGGTCGCGGTCATCATCGACTCCAACAGACCGACCACGGCCAGTGCTGCCGAATAAGGGAAGATGATGGCCAGCGTCTCGAAAGTCAGCGGCACGTCAGGCCAGAGGAAGATCGGCAGCGTATCCGGCAGTTCCCCCATATCACCGACCGTGCGGATATCCAGCCCAACCGACATGGCGACGGCGGTCAGCACGATGATGCATACCAGTGGCGATGGGATGAGCTTGCCGATCCTGGGGACATAGGGAAATAGGTAGATGATGCCGAGGCCTGCGGCTGTCATGGCGTAGACGTGCCAGGTGACATTGGTCAGCTCCGGCAGCTGAGCCATGAAAATCAGGATCGCCAGTGCATTGACGAAGCCGGTCACCACCGAGCGCGAAACGAAGCGCATCAGCGAGCCGAGCTTCAGGTAGCCAGCACCAATTTGCAACACGCCACACAGCAGCGTGGCGGCCAGCAGATATTCAAGACCATGGTTCTTGACCAGGGTCACCATCAGCAGTGCCATGGCCCCTGTTGCGGCTGAAATCATGCCTGGGCGGCCACCGACAAAGGCGATCACCACGGCGATACAGAATGAGGCGTAGAGACCAACTTTGGGGTCGACGCCCGCAATGATAGAGAAAGCGATGGCTTCAGGGATCAGCGCAAGTGCGACGACGATCCCCGCGAGCACGTCGCCACGGACGTTGGAAAACCACGTTTGTTTGAGTGTTTGTAGCATCAGAATATCCAAAGCAATGCACCGCACGCATGCCAGGAAAATGGCGAGCGCGTCGATACGAATTCAAATTGTGAGGATTATTTTGCTGTGCGCTTTGGGTGTAAGAACCGGGCATACAGCAGTACGCAGCCGCGAGCGAAACTGGCGGAGGCGAGGTGTTGCGAGGGGGCGTAGCGCTAAGGCGGCGTAGGCTGCCAGTAGAGCGTTTGGAGTACAGTCATGCTGGTGTTCCTGTAGCTCAAGGGGTATGCGGAGCCAAAAGTATACAGTGAAGCTATCGTCGATTGCGATCCGCCGCCCTGCTTTGCGAAGCCACGTCTGAAATAGGCTTAGTCGAGGAGTATCGCCATCAGGAACGAAGGAAAATAATCAAAAAATGTTAGTGAGTTAATTTACTTATAAATCAATATCTTACACTAAACTAACTGTTAGAGTCATTCAGATATAACGACGGCTGCGTGATCGCCCGCAGTTATGACGCCAAGCCTCACGTGAAAATGGGCGAGCCGTATTTCCAGATCAAGGATCGGCTCGAGCAACTGGGGATTGTGGCGTTCTCGTCCAACTATGCGTTGTATGGCGACATGAGCGAGCGTGTCATGAGCCTGATCGAGGCGATGTTGCCGGCTGTCGAGGTCTACAGCATCGATAAGAATAAGTTGCATACTATGGACGCCAAAAGTTAGATAGTGTCCCCATGGACATTGACGTTTGTTCATATAGAGATTTCACTTGCCTACCGTCGAACACATTCACTTCAGTCCGCATGACCTTTTTGTCAAAGACCGCCTGATTACCTACTCGCTGAATAGCTCCCGTGTAGTGATCGAAGGACTACCACAAATATTCTGGGAAGATGGCTTGCCTTGGAGAGAAGCCAATCTCTGGGCTATGGAGAGAATCACCAATGGTGAGGCACTCCTTAAAACTGTATCTAGCAACCTGAACGGGCTGTTGAACTACGCGAAGTTTTTGGAGAGTCGCAGGCTTAGGTGGTTTGAGTTTCCGTCTCGAAAGGCTGATCGATGTCTTGTTCAGTACCGTGGGGCGCTTATCAAGGCTCGTGATGCTGGTCATATCAGTCCTGCCACGGCTTCCGAGTACATGCGTAATTGCATTAGTTTCTACAGGTGGGTTAGGAGGCGTGGCCTTCTAAATCCGTTATTGCCGCTGTGGAAAGACAAGCGCTATTTCATCAAATACTTTGACCAGGTCGGCTTCGAGCGAACGCTAGCTGGCACCACCACCGATCTGGGTATTCCAAACCGACAACGCATTGGGATCACTTTGGAAGGTGGGCTACTTCCTGTGTCTGCGGTTGATCGAGACGCCATTCTTGATTTCGTTAAACAGAACGCCTCACCCGAGCTTTATATGATGTTGGCTCTAGGTTTCTTTACGGGGATGCGACTAGGAACGATCTGTGACCTTCGTATCGATACGTTGGAGCGTGGACGAGCCCCATGAAAGACAGGACACCGTTTCCCCCTTACGATAAGGGATAGGCAAACGGTTATGTTTATGACTA